>CAZLGX010000073.1:0-6238 GCA_964559395.1 uncultured Methanosarcinales archaeon | reverse complement strand
GGGCCAATAACTGTTTATTCAATGGGAATCGGCAGTGAAGGCGGTGCTTCGCTTACCTGTACAAACCCTGTCCCTCTTCCAACAGAGTGGAAACAAGGAGAAGTTAGAGATTTGACATTCGCTGCATGCACTAATATGGCTGGTGTTGGACTAATTAAAGGTGACAAAGGCAAAGTGAACTTAACATTGGATTATTATTCTGTAACAAGTGGTTCTAATTATATAAAGCAGACTAGAGGAGAGATCTACACAACAGTAAGATAACCACAAATTTTATATACATTAATTCTAGTTATATTTTTTTCAATTGATTTATAGCTAATAAAAAGAGGTTGAAATGCGCAAGTCACAAGCAGCTCTAGAATTTCTAACAACATACGCGTGGGCATTTATAGTAATAAGCATCACAATAGGCGCCTTATATTACTTTGGCATTCTGGATTTCAGCAAATATCTGCCGCAGAAATGCATTTTTCCATCGCAATTCAAGTGCCTTGAATTCAGCTTAAGGCCAAGTGAAGTTCGGCTCAAGCTCGTCAATAATCTTGGTGAGGATATATGCGTTAAATCAGTTGGGATAACAAGTGACGCGGCTATTCCTGTTTCATGTACATTTTCTGCGCTACCGAGAGGGGCGTGTGGGCCTACTGAATTCGAGTGGAAGCATGACACTACCAAGGATTTGTTCTTTACTTCATGCTTTGGCGGCGGCTATCTTTCTGATACCAGGGTAGAGGTCAAAATATTGATGAACTACTATGCTATAAACACTCCTAGTAAGCCGATTCACGCTATAAGTGGTAAGATTGATGGCAGAGTCACAACAAGTTAAAGGCAAATGCTTGCGTGGTAAATGGCGAGCGAGTCTAGTAAATAAACGAAGGAAAGAATTAAACGTGAAATTGCGAAACGTTTTCGAAGGCAAATCGAGTTTTCGAAATCCACTCGAGACTAGCATGTCATTTGCAAGATCGCGTGTGTCTCAATCTTCTTTGGAATACCTGATGATCATAGCTTTAACCTTCGCCATAATGGTGCCAACAACCTACCTTTTTTTCAACTACTCAAGGGAATCAACCCAAGAGATAGTCGATGCACAGGTTACAAAGCTTGGCAGAAGCATAGTTGACTCTGCAGAGACAATTTTTTATTCAGGGGAAGGCTCACGAACATTACTCGAGCTGACTGTGCCGGAAGGCATAACAAATATCTTGATAATAGATGGTAAGGAGCTTGTATTCAATGTTACAAGTGCCTTCGGCGTCTCAGAAATTGTGTTTTTTTCAAGAGTCAACATGACATCTTCAGGCGCAAACTGCGCCGCAAATGTCTGCAAAATCCCCGAGCTTTCTCAGGAAGGTTTCAAAAAGCTCAAGCTTGAATCAATAAACAAAAATTCAGTCAGTATACAGGTAACCTGAAATGAAATTAAAATCACAATCTGCAATGGAATTCATAATCTTGGCTTCATTTATGCTTTTAGTCATACTCGGATTTTTCACACTTACAAGCTCAAACGTGCTTGAGGCAGGAGAAGAAAGCAACAGAAAAACTTCAAAGGACATAGCTGAATTTGCTTACAAGGAAATAGAGACTGCAAAATCGGTTAATGACGGCTATATAAGGTTGTTTTCAATTCCGCAGACTGTCAACGGCATAAATTACACGATAAACATAACTGATGACAGGGAGCTTATAGTAAATTATTTGGACAATGAATATGTTAAATTTTTGCCTTCAAACGTCACGGGAAATATAAGCAAAGGGCTTAATCTTATCAGAAAAATAGAGGGTATAGTTTATTTAAGCAGTATAGAATCTGCTGCAGATCTTGCTAAGTTGTTAATGAAAAACACTCTAAACAATATTATAAATTTTGATGATAACGGCAATGTTGTGCTCAGAGGCATTTTTATTGATAACACAAATCCTTCTACTACAGCAAATGACGAATTTGTGGTTAAAGGCAAGGTAGGTGAAAATGTTGCTGTAATAAATCTAGCAACAGGTAACATGTTCATAAGGGGGAGCTTGCAGCAAAACCAGCTAAACCTGAATCCTTCTGGAACGAGCAATGATTTTATTGTTAAAAATTCAGCAGGCAATGTAGTTGCTTTCATAGACGATGTTGGGAATCTTTACTTGAAAGGGATTTTGACTCAAAATGGAAATCCTTGATAGAGGTGAAAAAATGGAACATATAATAAAAAATAATGAGAGAATTGACAAAAGCAGAAGCAATTCAAAAAATCAGTTCTCATCAAAAAACACAACTTTTTCCTTCATAAAAATCAACATAGCGATAGCACTATTAATCCTATTTTCAGTTGTCGTCCATGCAGGAGATGTGATCATTGATAATGGAAAACTTGACGTGAACAGCAAACTGTATGTGGACGGCAGTGGCAAAGTAGGCATAGGCACCACAAATCCAAGTGAAAAGTTGGATGTTATTGGCAAAGTCAAAGGAACCGAGCTTTGCATAGGAAATGATTGCAGGACTGCATGGCCAAGCGGTGGTTCAGGACTTCCAGCAGGCACATTAGGACAAACTCTAAGGCACGACGGAACTAATTGGGTTTCTAGTAGTTTACTTAGTAATAGCGGCAGCGACAATATAAAAATAGAGAGAAATAATGAAGTTTACTTAAATATAAGAAATTCAGAAGCCAGCGGTAGACAATGGGCGCTAGTATCTGCCGGCTCTTCTGGCGGCATTGGCGTTGGAAAATTTTCTATTTATGATAAAACTGCAGATATCAGCAGATTGACGATAGATTCTAGTGGTAAGGTCGGCATCGGGACGACGGGGCCGAATGTAAAGTTGGAGGTAGTTGGTGCTGACACTTTACCTTCTACATCTGGTTCAGCGGCTGGCAACAGTATTGTGAGGTTCAAAGTTACGGGAGACCCAACGGTTTTAGACATCGGCGGCACCAGTGCTGGCAAGACTTGGTTGCAATCTAGAAGAAGCGACGACTACGGTTCGAATTTTGCATTATTGTTGAATCCAAATGGCGGCAACGTCGGCATCGGGACGACGGGGCCGAGTTACAAATTGCATGTCAACAGCCCTGGTGCGGATGGAATACATATCACCAATAATGCTATCGGAAGTGCTAGCGGAGATGGATCGCTGGTATATGTAGATGCTAGCGGCAACTTTCGCCTCCAAAACCAAGAATCTGCCAGCACTAGCTTGTGGGCCGGCAATACTCAGCATTTGACTGTTACCAGCGCCGGCAGTGTTGGAATTGGGACAATAAATCCTACTGTAAAATTAGATGTCAATGGTCCTATAAAAGCAACTGGAACAGGAGGCAATGTTTTACATGACTGTGTTCGTAGATCTAACAGCAAACCAATCGGCCCATCAGATAGAGAAGTTTCAGTAAGCTGTGCTGCTGGCGAAATTGTTACCGGAGGAGGTTGCACGCATGGCTCAAATTATGGGCTCCGCGTCTCTATTCCCGAGGGCAGCACAGTCTGGCACTGCGTTTATACTGAGTATAGCACTGATATCATTATAGCCTACGCAATCTGCTGTCAAATTTAAATTTGTCAAAAACCACCCATCATATCTCGAAAACCAAAGGTTTTCGATGAACTTGAGAATCCTTTGGATTCGTCAAGTGATGGGGTGGCATGATTACATAACTATAAGCATAGCGTGGTTTTGGACATCACAAAATTCCACTTACTGATAGGTAGTTTTTGAACATATCCAAATTCCATGCAGTCTCCTTGTTACACTTAAACCACTCATGAAACACGCAAAAATCGAAGATTTTTGGTGTCCTGAAAATCCTTGATTTTCATGACATAAGTGGAATTTTGATATTTAAATATATGGTATACTCTCATGAAACTTAATCCCATAAACATAAACATAATTCCAAAACAAACCCTTTTTTCTCGTTACAAAAACAGAAAAGCCGGCTTCCCTGAATATTTTTTCTATTGTCCTGTCGTTTGAGAGCCATGCAACATTCGGGATGACTTTAAAGAAGTCAGCATAATCAACAAAAACTATCTTTCCTCCATACGGCAATAAGCTCCTCATTTCTTTCAATACCTTTTTGACGTCTTGCAAGTAGCCCATCATGCCTATGCTTACTATCGCATCTACATGCGGAATTGACGGATGCACTCTGTTTACTTGATGCTCGTCTTGTACGACTGCAACATGTAAGTGCCCTCTTTTATGAAGGCGCCTCCTTGTTATCAGCAAATCCCTGCTAGAGAAATCCGTAGCATAAACTTTGCCTTTTGGCCCTACAGCTTGCGCAAGATACAACGTAAAAGTGCCTACAGAACAGCCGAATTCAAGCACCTTCTTTCCTTTTATATCTCCAAGCAAAGCGAGCAGCTCATATCTTATTTTTTTCGGAAGTATAAATCTTTCCATAAGTAATGTAGCATATGCAAGAGCATCATTTATTCTGATGATTATATCAGGATTATAGTAAATATTAAGCATTAGATATATTGGCACACCAACCAATATTAAAGATAAGCCAAGCTTAATTGCATTTATTGAATTTTGGTCTACACTGCTGAAGTCTGGAAAAATCCAAGAGGCAAGAACATATATTATAAACACAATCAAAATTAAAGAGCCAAGTTTTACAAAAGGAACTTTAAAATTTCTTTTCGTCATGGGCTCTTTAACCCGAAGTATAACAACGGACAATATAGCAAAAAAATACATTATAAATCCCATTGGAAGAAGAAGTATTAATAGCTCTTGATACTTGCCGAATGCCATGCCAAAAATCAAAAGCGAAACTAAAGTCTGGAATATTATGGCTTTGTAAGGTGTCTTGTATTTCTCATGTATATCGCTGAATTGGGCTATAAACAGCTTGTCTCTTGCCAGAGCAAGTATAAGCCTTGGCATTGTTATCACGCCGCCTGCAACAGAGCCTATCAAAGATATAAAAATACCGACGCTGACCAAGTTCATCCCTATGCCGCCGAGCAATTTCTCTGAAACAATCGAGAGCGGTGCAACAGACACGGCAAGCTCTTTCCAAGGAGTAACACCCAAAGAAACGGCAGTGACCAATGTGCCTAAAAATCCAACTATTATTGTACCGATAATAATTGCTTTAGGTATGATTTTTTCAGGCTCTTTTGTTTCCTCCGCCAAATAAGTTGCTGACTCCCAGCCAAAAAAGCTTTCTGCCATAAAAAACATGGTGACTAAAATTGAAGAAAACCCATAAACAAAAAATGGCGAGTAATTACCATAGTTAATTTGAAATGATCCTGGAAAAATGATGGAAAGCAATAAGCTTACTGACAATATAGCTAAAAAAACAAGCAATAATGCGCTTGCTTCTATCCCAAAATAAGCCACTAAGTTTAGAGCTACTACAAAAGTAATTATTATCCCTATCTTAAGCAGTGTGCTTGACGGATCTGGGATTAAGTAGTCTGTAGCCGCAACAACAAGCAAAGCTGTTGTCAAATTGCTTACAATCCATGCAGTCCAGCCCATCATAAATGAAAAAAATCTGCCATAAGCATGTTTGCTGAATTCATAAATGCCGCCGGCTTTTGGGTACATTGACACCAGTTCTGCAAAATAAAAGCTTATGTAGACTGCAATTACGCTTAAAATAAACCAGGCAAGTATGGACGCATTTCCAGAATAGCCAGAGCCGATTGCCGTGCCAAAGAACAAGCCGGTGCCCATAATAGATCCGATAGACAAGGACAGCACAGTCCAAAATCCAAGAACCCTCTTTAATTCAGCCATATTACCTCTTTTTTATTACATAAGTTTAATCTTCATATTTTAATTTATTGGTTTTAACTGGTAGATAAGATAATATGCAAATCAAGTCTTCAACAATCTTAGATATTTTTAAGAAATGTGATATTTTTCTTCTAACTCTCTCAATCTTCTAAATTTAGGTTTGAATAATTCCTTACTATGTTCATCTGAGGTTCTAATAATCATAATTTTTTTCTCAAATTGTATTTCAAGGGTTTTGAAACCTACTTCACTGTCATCGATTACCGAAACCATCATATGAAGATGAGGTGCTGTTGTATATCCAATCATTCCAATTCCTTTAGCAATTGGGTCACCCTTTTTTACATTATCACCGGTTTTAACCAATGAAGATTTATGTGCAATATGGCCATATTGGGAGAATTCGTCGTTCGCATGTTTAATTGTTATAAAATTTTGATATTTTATATCAGCATATTTTTCATCATTTCCTCC
>CAZLGX010000072.1:0-6239 GCA_964559395.1 uncultured Methanosarcinales archaeon | reverse complement strand
GACAGGCACTTGCTTGACTTAGGCATTTTTAAAGGAATACAAATTCTTGACCCAATTGGCTTCTTGAAATTAATCAATCTTTAGTAATCAAAATAATTAAACAAAGATTTAAATAACTGCGATAAAATAAAGAATCCTAAAATGCAAACCTTTGATTTAATTGTTATAGGCGCTGGTTCTGGATTAAATGTATCTTCGGCTGCAGCTGAAAAAGGATTGAAAGTTGCAGTTGTAGAAAAAGGCCCTCTGGGAGGCACTTGTTTAAACAGAGGATGCATTCCATCAAAGATAATCATCCACAGTGCTGATGTTGCTGAAACTATCAGGAACTCAATATTGTTTGGCATAAATTCAAGAATTTCGTCAATTGATTTCAAAAAAATAACGTTGAGGGCTTCAAATATTGTTGATAAGGACGCAAAAGAAATCGAGGAAGGTATTAGAGAAAGCAAAAATACGACTTTGTTTAAATTTGAAGCAAAATTTATTGCTGACAGAACTTTACAAGTTAGAAAAGAAACTATTAAAGGCGACAAAGTTATTATTGCTGCAGGCACAAGACCTTCAATTCCAAATATTGAAGGATTAAAAGATGTTGATTTTATAACAAGCGATGAGGCATTAAGATTGAGGAAGCAGCCAAAAGTCATGACTATTTTAGGTGGTGGCTATATTGCTGCTGAACTGGCGCATTTCTATGGCTCTTTGGGAACCAGGATAAATATTATTCAAAGAGGAAATTTGCTTGTTCCAAATGAAGATGAAGAAATATCAAAAAAATTCACTGAAATTTACAAGAAAAAATATAATGTTTTGACGGGGTTTCAAGCAACAAACGTAATGAAGAAAGGAAAGAAATTTGTTGTTATTGCAAAAAACTCCAAGTCTAGGAAAAAACTTGTTTCAGACCAATTATTAGTTGCAACTGGGAGAACTCCAAATACAGACATATTGGACGTTAAAAAAGGAAATGTTGAAATAAATGAAAAGGGTTTTGTAAAAACAAATGAATATCTGGAAACTACAGCAAAAAACACATGGGCTTTAGGAGATATAGTAGGAAAATTTTTGTTCAAGCACAGCGCAAATCTTGAATCTCAATATGTTTATAACAATGCTGTTTTAGGAAAAAGAATTGCAGTTGACTATGCCGCAATGCCTCATGCCATATTTTCATCTCCGCAGATTTCAGGAGTTGGCCTGAGAGAGCAGGATTTGAAGTCAAGAAAAATGAATTACGCTGTTGGAAAATACAATTACATAAATTCAGGAATGGGACTTGCTTTGCAGGATAAAGAAGGCTTTGTGAAGATATTTGCAGACAAGAAGTCCAGAAATATACTTGGCTGCCATATTCTCGGAACAGACGCTTCCACTTTGATTCATGAAGCAGTTATTGCGATGAAAAATAATTTAAGCGTAGATGCAATCTCAAGCTCTGTGCATGTTCATCCTGCATTAAGTGAAGTTGTGCAGAGGGCTGTGAATAGCATTGAGTGGTAGGAATTTGAAATATCCATAACAATAATCAAGGACAATTCTAATATGCTCAAAAATTAGCTTTATTCTATGATTGAACTATAAACTATTTAAAGGTACTTTAGTTACCTTTTAATTGGGATAAATAATGAAATCAAAAAACATTATTATTTTGTTATTAATTGTCTTTGTGATAATTTTTGTAATCTTGAATGTATTTCTAATAAATAGAACTCTTTTAAATAAGGAAACAAGCAAGCAACAGACAATCGCAGAAAGGACAACACCTGAGGGAATTTACAATCCACAAATAAACCCCGAAGATTACGTATCAGAAATCAACAATAAATATCTTACATTTACTCCCGGTAAAAAATTAGTCTATGAAGGCAAGACTGAAGAAGGGGTCGAACGTGTAGAAGTTGCTGTTACCCATGAAACAAAAAAAGTGATGGGTGTTAATACGATAGTTGTGTGGGATAGAGTTTGGCTTAATGATGAACTAATTGAAGATACAAAAGACTGGTACGCCCAAGACAAGTATGGAAATGTATGGTACTTTGGTGAAGATTCCAAGGAGCTTGTAAATGGGAAAGTCGTAAACGCTAAAGGCTCTTGGAAAGCAGGTGTTGACGGCGCTAAACCAGGCATTGTTATGAAAGCAAATCCTCAAGTAGGGGATAATTATAGGCAGGAGTATTACAAAGGAGAAGCAGAAGATATGGGCGAGGTAGTTGCTTTGGGTGTAAAGGTAAAGTTAGGATATGGAACATTTACAAATTGTCTCCAAACGAGGGATTGGACTCCTCTGGAACCTAGTGCTGATGAATACAAATATTACTGCCCAGAAGTTTCCGGTTTAGTTTATGAGGTTAATATTGGAGACGGAGAAGAGACTCAACTGATTGATGTTGAAAAGTCAGATCCAAACAAACAAATTGAAATCAAAGAGGATTTTGAATACTTAAAAACAGAAATAACTGAGCAAGAAGCTGTTGCAATTGCTCAAAAAGAGGTGCAAGGAAAAGTTACCAATGTCGCAATAGAGAAAAAATATGGAAAAGCTGCATATGTTATTGAAATAGATGCTTATGGGGTAGAAACAGATGTTGTTATAGATATTGAAACTGGAAAAGTGTTGGGTATTGAAACATAATTTAATAAATACTAATTAATTATTTAGTTTTGGAGGGGCATATATGAAAAATAAAATATTCTTGCTTGCAATTATTGCAATTGTATTAATACAGCTTTGTTCAATTGTCTTAGCTGAAGAGACTGATGACCTGAAAATTTTTGGGCTTGAGTTAGAGAAATTGTTGAACTTGGGTAGCGGATTACTTGCAACTGTGCTTTTTTTATTGACTGTGATTGCCTATAAAAGAACAAAGAGAAAAAGACTGTTATATGTAAATTTCGCTTTTCTTTTATTTGCAGTCAAGGGATTTTTGACATCTGCAGAACTTTTTATCGGAGGTTTGTCCTGGGTTGATCCAACAGCAAGTTTTCTTAACTTTGCTATACTTCTTAGCTTCTTTTTTGGGGTCGTAAAGAAGTGAGGTTAACAAATGCCTTTTGATTTTCTTGAAGAAAAAGAAAAGAAGATTTTAGAGTTAGAAGTCCGAAAGAAAATCTACAATATCGTAAGAGAATTTGCCGGCTGCCATTTCAGAGAAATAGGGCGAAAAAGTGGATTGGCCACAGGCTCTGTAAAATATCACCTGGATTATTTAGCAAAAAATGGTTTAATAGTAAGTGAGAAAGAAGGCAATAACATAAGATATTTTCCAAGAGGATTCAATTCAGAAAATAAAAAATTAATGAGCATATTAAGGCAGGAAAGCGTAAGAAAAATTCTCCTCTTTATACTGACTCATAGTAATTGCAATCATGAACAAATTGTTGTGTATGTTAAATTGTCGCCATCTACAGTTACTTGGCATTTGAAGAAATTAGAAGAAAATAATATCGTTGGATTTATTAGGAAAGGAAGAAAAACATTTTACAATATACTGGTTGATAAATACGAAATTATTAATCTCTTGATCACTTACAAAGAAAGTTTTTTTGACACATTGGTTGACAACATAGTGGAGATGTGGGAAAGTTATTGAACAGATAACCGCAAAAATAAAAAAATTTATCAAAAACAAGAAGAGCGTAAACTCGACAGAAATCCGCAAAAAGGTTTGAAATTGAATTAAAAAAGAGAGATGAAGAGCTTGCTTTCTTTTGTGAGCAGCATTTGCCGAATTTGAAAAGATTATAAAACCAAGAAATGAAATGTTATAGTATTAAATTTTCCTATGGCATCATTTTTACTTTGAAGTATTTTTTATAATATCCTCTATCTCTGGTCAAGAAAACATCTGAATGATTCTGCGCATGCGCTCCAATTAAAAAATCTGTGATTATATGATTTCTCCAGAAAATTTGCGACTTGCATTTTTTGCAATTGAAATTATTTGCTGCGCCGCATTTTGGGCAGATTACGCTTTTGGAATCGGTAAAATTTTTCCATGCCTGTGAAGAGATAATCAAATCTTCTTTTGTGAATTCTGAAACTTGCACGTTCATATCATCTAAGAATTCGTCAAGTTTGGAAACTGCAATTTTTGCTTCATGTCTTTTTAGGAAAAAAACAATCATTTCTGAATAAACTATTGGAGAAATTATAAGAGCGCCTAATCTACCTTGGTTTTCCAGCAGTTCTTTGCTTTTTTCACTGAATTCAAGGTCTTTAATCAGAACATCCATAAGTACGTTTGTGTCAATTGCCGTTATCATCTAATCTCTTTCATTAATTCATCTGTTTTGCCCTTTCCAAGATAGCCAATCCATTTCTCAAATGGAAGCTTCTTGGGTTTTTTAATCAATACTACCTTACTGTTGTTCATATTAAACTCTACCTCGTCTCCTGGTCTTAAACCTAAGGCTGCTCTTACCTCCTTGGGTATTGTTACTTGTCCTTTTTGGGTTAAGTTTGGCATGGTAATACTATTAAAGTAATACGTAGTACTATTTAAGTCTTACTATTATTGCATTGAGCAAAGTTGTGCAGAGGGCTGTCAATAATATTGAGTGGTAGGGTTTTTAAATATTCGAAGAATTCTCCTTAAAAGTGATAACACAAGAATTAATAGATATGGGTGGCAGTAAGTTAGAGATAACAAGACTTTTGATAGAACAAGGACTAGGCATCCCAATCCCCAGAAGCACTTGGAAATATCATGGCCAATCCTTAGATACTGTTTTAAGAGATTTTAATTCTTTTAGAAAACCAGTTATTGTTAGGGGGTCTCATCCAAATGATTATCATGGATTTATAGATGTAATTCCGACAATAAGAGATGTGAGCACTATTTCAGAACTTGAAAAAGCTATCGATAAAATTGAAAGCACTGTTGCAAGCGAAGATGTTAGAGTTCATGCGGAAGATTGGGGTCAGCCTTATACTCCTACTGTTCATATACTAATCCAAGAGCAATCTCCATCTTTTGCGGTGGGAAGCATGTTGAGACATCCACATAACGGAAATATTGAGATTATATATTTTGATTTATCTGAAGATGGAAGATACTATCCTTCATATGCTTGGGTTAACAAAAAAGGATTGACACATTTAAGCTCAAGTGGAATTTCTGATGCTGAAATTGAAGAATTAATTGAACTTTATAAAAAAATAGAAAATTCAGGCATTGTGGATAATGAGTGGGCGCAGCAAGTAGAATTCGGACTAAAGCCATTAAATTTTTTTCAGGCAAGGCCTTTTAAGAAACTTAGAACGGCAGAAGAATTCGCAATTCCCGAGCCTGCCGATAAAACTAAGCCTTATCTGACTACTAATTGCTGCTTTGGGATAACAGACAGCAAAGGTATTGAGATGAGATTCCAAATAGCAAGCACTGGCGATGCTAAGTTTTGGGATAGCATGGTAGCCAAAGAGGGCGAATATGGATTGATTTTAACAGACAAAACTCGACGATCTTTTCCTGTAGGAAAGAGATTTGGAAACATTAGGGCTTATTGCTCCATTAGCTCGTTAGACCACCTCTTGTTACATCCCGACTACAGGCTTATGAAGAAGGCAGAATATGGCCTAGCTGGTTATTTAGGACATAATGTAAAATCGTTGTTCGGGATGTCTTATGACAAAGCTGACTTAAAAACTTTTCAAGAAGCAAGATTATTCTCTAACGGAAATAGTGCCGTTGTAATACCATCACAATTCTTATGAACTATAATCAATAATCGAACCCAAAACCTTATAAAATAACTTTTTATTCTCTCTTTTTCAAGGGTGATTATGTGAATTTTAGAGTTGAAAAAGACGTAATGGGAGAAATTAAAGTTCCTGCTAATTCTTATTATGGCGCTTTTACAGAAAGAGCAAAGGCTAATTTTCAAATCAGCGGCATAAAAGCCCATAAAGAATTTTTTGTCGCATTGGCTACAATAAAAAAAGCTGCTGCAATGGCAAACATGGAATTGAAGCAATTAGATGAGGAAATAGGAAATGTAATATTACAGGCTGCCGATGAAGTTATCGCTGGAAAATTCGATGATTATTTTATTCTGGATGTTTATCAAGCAGGGGCTGGAACACCCTTTAACATGAATTGCAATGAGATAATTGCAAACAGAGCAACAGAAATTCTTGGCGGAAAGCTAGGGCAGTATATTGTGAATCCAAACAACCATGTGAATATGGCGCAGAGCACAAATGATGTAATTCCAACAACAACGAGAATTGCAATATT
>CAZLGX010000071.1:0-6297 GCA_964559395.1 uncultured Methanosarcinales archaeon | reverse complement strand
CTGTCGGACCAAGCCCGTCAAGCGTCTGCAATGTCCTTAGCTGCATTGCGCCTTTTGATCGTGCCATTACCTGCGCCGCAGCTGCTAAATTCTTTGCAGCATCTCTATCACCTTCACTTTTTATGATAACAGCTCTTTTCTCTCTTTCTGCTGCAGCTTGCCTGCTCATTATTCTCTTTAAGTCATCTGGCACTTCGATATCCTGCAATTTAATGACTTGCACATCTAAGCCCCATTGTTCGGTTTCTTTATCGACAATTTTTCTGATCTCTTCTCCTATTTGTTGTCTTTCAACAAGCAATGTGTCAAGGGTCATTCCACCGATTACATCTCTTAATGCAGTTTGGGCATATTGTGATATGGCATATTGGTAGTCTTGAACCTTTATTATAGCGTCATCAACTTTATGAACTTTGAAAAAGACTACTCCATTCACATCAACAGGCACATTATCCTTTGTCATAACTTGTTGCTTTTCAATGTCTATTGTTCTGACTCTCATGTCAACTTTAATCATGCGCTGTATAATCGGAACTATAAATCTCAAGCCCGGTTCCTTTATTGCTGTAAATTTTCCAAGAGTTAAGACAACTCCTTTTTCCCATTGGTCCAAAACTCTCAATCCACTAAGAATTATCAATATTGCCAAAATTAACAATACAACTGACCAAATCATCTTATCCACCCCCTATAACTTAACTGTTCTAGAATAAGTTTATAAAGCTTGTTGTTTATTCTGTATCATATGAAAAAAATCTACGGCGGTTATTGGTTTGAAGATATAGGGAATGAAATAAATGTAAATATTTTTTTAGGTTTTTTAGCTGGAATTTTCTTCTTTGGCGTTGAAATAATAAAGGAATTCTTTTTGTTATATGTCTCAATAAAGGGAATTTCATTATTTCTTTTTATTTATCATTTAGCTATTTCAATAATTTTAGTAAAAAAGGTTTGTGATAAATTTTATGTGTCAAAAACACCGCCGCATTGAAATGTGGTGTTTTTGAGCATGTTCGAAAATCGTAACTATTATAAATAAATCATTGCGATTTTCGACATGTTAAAATAACCCCGGGCAGGTACAAACCAACCTTTTAATAAAAGCTTGACCAAAACTGTGAGTTTCGCAACTTCGTTGCTCAAGCCCACTAAGAAAAATAGCCCCGGGCAGATTCGAACTGCCGTCTCAGCCTCCAAAGGGCTGAATGATTGACCGCTACATTCCGCAGAATAACTTTACGTTAATTCTTCCACGGGGCTATAAAACGAATCTGCCGAAGCATTCAGAAAGATTAAAGCGTCGTATTTAAATTTAATGCTAGAAAGCAATACTTATCGCGAGTTTGCAACAGGCTCAGTAACTTCTGATTTAAAAAAATTCCATACATATTCAGCGGCGGCTGTAGAAGGATGCCTGGCGCCATTTTGAACTGGAATTAAAGGCGCGTACCCAGCCCGTTCAAAAACAAAATAGTCTGCACGTAGAAAACCCAAGTCACCGCTAACAAGCAAACGAAGATCATGCCCCTCAGTCATGCTAACCAGCCTTTGGTGAGGTATTCCGCTTTCTACAATCAAATATTCAACACCACCCAGCTGGTCTGAAAGCAAGCTTTCTCTCCATGGACCTCTCAACAGAAATACATTCATGAATATCTCCAAATCCCCTTTCTTTACGCCTCTCTTTAAGATTTGAGATATCTTGTCTGAATAAAAATGATTGGGATTTTGAGTTGCAACAAGTGCGGATTTTGACATTTCATCAAAAAAGCAAAAAATAATCCTTTAAATCCCTTTTGGCACATATGCCACGATTTCCATAAAAATGACAAATTTAGCAAAAAACTTTATAAATTGACATAAATTTATGCCAACAATGAATGAAAATATCAGGGAGATCGTCTGGAGGTTCATAGACACGGACATTTCAATAAAAAAATCCCTCTCAAGAAAAATAATTAATGTAAGGAGCTTGGCAAAGCATATCATTGCGACTCAAAAAATAAACGCCCCTATTGACGCAGTCATAAGCGCAATAAGAAGATATAATGCTGATAAAAAAGAAGATGCACACTCAATCCACAATGTCCTGAAGCAGGCAAAAATAGCAGTTAGGACAAAAATGGCCTCATTATTATTGAAAAGAACTGATTTTGTAAAGACAAAATTAGGAAGGCCCGATAAGCTGATGGATTTCCAAGGGCATGATGTGATAAGGATATTGGAAGGATCTAACGCACTCACAATTGTTATAGACCAGAAAAATTTTGAAAAAATTATATCAATCTTTCCTAAAGATTTGATTTTGGAAGAAAACAAAAAAGTAGGCATGATTGAAATAAACTATCCGAGAATATTAAAGAAAACCCCTGGCGTATTTTCAATCATATACAATGAGTTGGCAGAGAATGATATTAGCATAATCGATGCACTAATATCGTCCAACGAGCATATTCTCATAATTGAAGAAGATAAATTGCTGAAGGCTTTTGAGTTGGTGCAGAAACTATGTGGTTAAATTCCTTTTTACGGAAAGTTATTTAAACTTCAAAACAAAAAAGACATATTATTACTACATAATCGTTTTTAGAAAATGAAGAAGCGCTCTATATTTATTGCAGGCGGATTAAGTGCGGCAGCAGTTCTAGCAGGATTATATGTAGGAATGACTCCACGTTCTCGTGTAATTCGCTCACTTGATGAAACTAGAAACACTTCTCCACAAAGTTCACAAGCTATTCGCGAACAATTTAGGGAGTTTCTAAATGCTCCGGAATCCTCAAGCCCAATAGGAGAATATTCTCATGGCCCTTTTGGAATCATGTCAGGAATAGTCGACAGGGATAATATTCCTCGAGGACAACCGCCAGACGGCGAGTTATACGAGTCCATGATGAAGGCAGGACGCAGAGACTGGCGAGGTCCTTATCCTCCACATGTAGGATTTGAACCGACTTTAATTTTGCCAAGCACAGGCACTTCTCTTGAGGAAAGGCTTAAGACTGCAATCAGCAAAAGAACTGATGCAACTCCTATATATCTCGAAGCCCTGAACGGAGAAAAGCCGAATGCCGATAATTACAGGCATTTCTTTACTTCCATGCTAGATGCCCATTTCACAACCAGTGATAATTACAAGGAAATACTGCCTCTTTTGAGCAAACATAATAATCTCCTGCACATAGTCCTTGTATTTTTTGTGATAGATAGGAGCGGAACCATATATATGGGAGGAATTCCTAATCCTTTGACAAATGGAGTGGATGATGAGGTAAGGAAACACTACAGCAATCTGCTTGCCAAGTTGCCAAAAAAATTTGTACTGCCGTCTGTTGCAGGCATTGATGACCATGCAAGTTTTTCATTAGGCATCAGGAACATGGCAGTTAAGCATACACAACAAGGAAGGGTGGATAACTTTCCCTATGTAAATGGGGTGGCGATTACAGCAGTTTATTAAAAATTGAGAACATCTTCAGCGATTCTTCTTCCATAAAATGCAATTTTCCAGGAACAATTAGGCAATGAACTGGCTTGCCAAAATTTAATTTTAACAATTCTTTTGCAGTTCCAGCTTTAATTGTTTGACTCTCGCTTCCAATCCTGGTACATCCTACACAAAGCGTCTTTTCAGAAAAAATTTTCTCGTTTCTCTTTAATTCAACTTTAAGCAAATACCTTATTGCATCATTAACAGACATAAATTTTTCTTCCTCTGGATTTAAATCAAGCAAAAATAATGTGTGTAATCCTAAACTTAAATTTCCTTTCAAAACATCATAAGGCGCTTCAATATTTTCATTTTCTAATGGAATTGATGTTGTTTTTCCAAATTTATATAATTGCAGCCCTGTAACCCCTACAGCATTTAATACCGAAGCGTTATGAATCACATAGCATTTTACCCCTTTTTTTCTCGCTCTCAAAAATAAATCCATATGAGTTGTTGCGGCAAATGGGTCACCGGCAACAAGGAAAGCGACATTTTTCACTTTTGCATTTTCAATTATTTCGTTGTCATCAGATTCAACTAAATTTCTTCTGGCTAATGTTACCTTTTTCCCATAAAACTTTTCCAGAGCTTCTTTTGAACAGTTCAAAACAGAAGTATAATTCTCTAAATAAATGAAATCACATTTTTTAATAGCTTCAAGTCCATTGACTGTAATATCTTTTTCGTTATTAAGGCCTAAACCGATGAAGTAGAGTGGCATTTTAATCTTTATTTATTTCTTATTTTGTTGGATTTATTTTGATTTAGGTTATCATTTCTTAAGCTTGTGTGGTAAAACTCTTTGTAATTCATCATTCACTTCTCGATGCCATTGATTATACATGCTATCTAATTGCTCCCTCTCTTTTGGGTTTGCTCCGCCACTATTATCACGAGCAGAGACTACCATTTTATAATCTACTTGTGTTTTGTCTACGCGAAAGTTTAACAGCATATGACACCATCTTCCATATTCACCAATTATTTTTTCCCTCTGTTTCTGAGACAAATTTAATTTCAAGACTAATTCGGTAAATTCTATACTGTTGTTCTGCATTAAGTTATCAATTAGTCCATCTAGTCCTGCTTTTACATCTCTTAAACTTACGTCACGATTGCCATCATATCTTGACATAAACCTGTAAAAACTCGTGCTCATATTAAAGTCATACAAGATGCATTGACAAAAATAATCAGAAGTCAGCAAAGCTTTTATGTTTGCAAGTGCTTGTTCTCTAGTTAAGTTTCTTGCATAGGATGTATACATTTTGCTTAGAAATTGAGAACACTTTTTATTTTTATTTAAAAAGTATATACCCCATCATATATTTTCAATCCCAGAAATCTATATAAATCATTTTATATATAAATATAAAATTAAGAAAAGATTAATTTGAGCTTTTTTGGCGAAAAACTCAATGCTAAGCAGCTTTTTTGGCGAAAAGCGGCTTTAAACAATCTTTATTGGTAAATTCTAGTTTTTTAGTACGATAAAAACTATAAAACGATTGTAAATCAGCTTGTTGGCACAAACTAATTCTAAAAGGGTAATCATAGAAGAGCAATATAAAGATTTCGGTAAATAGAAATTTATATTGTAAGCTATATGTCAAATTGACATAATGAAAACCACACAGACTAGGGAAAAGGGGGCAGATTAAAATGGATTTTTTAGTTGAAGGTGCATTAAAACAAGCTACAGACACAAGCTTGAATTTTGAGGTAGGACAAGCAAAAATAAAAGTATTAGGAGTTGGCGGCTCAGGCAATAACATGGTTGGTTGGTTATACAAAAAGGGCATTAAAGGCGCCGAAATCATCGCTTGTAATACAGACAAGCAACATCTCAATATAATTGATGCTGACAAGAAATTCTTGATTGGGAAAGGTGTTACAAGAGGGCTTGGCTGCGGCGGATTTCCTGAGAAAGGATCTGAAGCGGCAAAAGAATCTATTCCTGAATTAAAGGAGTCAGTAAAAGGCGCAGATATGGTTTTTGTATGCGCCGGCATGGGAGGCGGTACAGGAACTGGCGCAGCGCCTGTTGTAGCGCAGCTTGCAAAAGACACTGGCGCGATTATAATTGGGACAGTCACCATGCCTTTCAAGATTGAAAGAGCTAGAGTTGATAAAGCGGAGTTTGGACTGCACCAGTTAAGGCAAGTCACTGACACAGTCATAGTTATTGACAACAACAGACTTGTGCAGATTGCAGGTAATCTGCCGATACAGCAGGCATTTGCAGTTGCAAACGAATTGATTGCGACAATGATAAAGGGCATTGTCGAGACAATTGCAGTTCCTTCATTAGTCAACCTGGATTTTGCTGATGTCAAAGCAATTATGCAAAATGGCGGAGTGGCAGTTATTGGCGTAGGCTCGTCCGACACAAACAGCAGGGTAGAGGAAGCTGTCAAGGGAGCTTTGGCAAACCCATTGCTTGATGTTAATTACCAAGGAGCAACCGGCGCTTTGATTCATGTAGTAGGCGGTCCGGATATGACTCTTGATGATATTAATAGGGTTGGCGAACTGGTGACAGAAAGCCTTGACGATGACGCAAATGTCATCTGGGGCGCAAGAGTTTTGGATGACATGAAAGGCAAAATAACAGTCATGACAATAATTACTGGCGTAAAAAGCCCATGGGTGCTTGGCAAGGTTGATTACAGGAAGCCATCCCTAGAGACAGTTGCAGTAAGCCAGGAGCTTGGCATAGAATTAGCTGACTAGGCAAAACTCACTATCACCCTTTAGTCTTTGTGGTGAGATTGTTTCTTTGCCTTCATTAGAAAACCACCCCC
>CAZLGX010000070.1:0-6354 GCA_964559395.1 uncultured Methanosarcinales archaeon | reverse complement strand
AAAAGACGAGAAATCTTTGTTTGAATGGATGAGAGTCAATCCAAATTCATTATATTATATAAGAAGCCTGGCTCCTTGGGAGGTTGAATTTGAATTTGCAGTTGAAAGCTACCAGCAATTTAACCAGATCATAAATGACCTGAGGAAAAAATTTCCGAATGTCATAAGAAATTACGAGCATTTAATCATGATCTATGAGAAATGGATGCCAGCTTACAGGGAAATACTGAAAACAAATACCGCAGAGTAGCCTATACAGTTACATTTCATTGTAAAATGATTAATTCGGCTATAATGTAAAGGTATAGTCCTTTCCATTTTTCCATCATCAATCTAATTCTTTCCATTTATTTTTAATCACTCTCGATTCTTGACTTGTATCTGTTCAACAGCATAGCGTTTCCAACAACAGAAATTGAGCTGGAAGCCATTGCAATAGCAGCATAAATCGGATTAAGTAAAATTCCAAAAAATGGGTACAGCAAACCAGCTGCTACTGGAATTAGTAAAATATTATAAAAGAAGGCCCAAAATAAATTTTGCTTCATCTTAGCAACTGTTCTCTTGCTTAAATCAATTGCTGTTACAACATCCATTAAATCATTTTTAATTAAAACTATGCCTCCTGTCTCTTTTGCTATGTCTGTGCCTGCTCCTACAGCAATGCCAACATCTGCCTGGGCTAAAGCAGGCGCGTCATTTATGCCGTCGCCAACCATAGCGACAATTTTCTTCTTTTCCTGCAATTCTTTTACTTTTTTTGTTTTATCCTGGGGCAAAACCTCAGCCATAACATTATCTATACCTATTTGAGATGCAATTGCTTTTGCGGTTCTTTCATTATCTCCGGTAATCATCCAGACTTCTTTACCCATCCTCTTTAATTCTTCGACTGCCTCTTTTGAGGATTTTTTTACCTGATCGGCAATTCCAATAAGCCCGATGATATTTTTGCCAAAAGCTACTATAACAACAGTTTTGCCTTTATTTTCCAGGCTATGGATTTGTTTTTCCACATTAGCAGTTAGTATTTTATTATCACTTATTAGCATTCTATTGCCAACAAGTATTACCTTGTCCTGATAAACTGCTTTAATGCCTTTTCCTGCAATGGTCTCATACGCACCTGCATCACTAATTTTTATTTTTTTATTTAGGGCTTCATCCACTATAGCTTGTCCTAAAGGATGCTCAGAGCCTTTTTCTGCAATAGCCGCAATCTTTAGAACATCATTACTTGCATATTTTGAATCCAAAATAACAATGTCAGTTACAGATGGCTCGCCTTTTGTCAAAGTTCCAGTTTTATCAAAAATAATCGATGTTATCTTATGGGTCTTTTCTAAATATTCGCCGCTTTTAATCAGAATGCCATTTTGCGCTCCTTTGCCTGCGCCTATCATTATTGCAGAAGGCGTCGCAACCCCCAAAGCGCAAGGACATGCAATTATCAATACAGAAATTAAGATGGTCATAGCCAATGCAAATTCCAATCCAAAAATAAAGTACCAGAAAATAAATGATAAGATAGAAATAGCTATTACAATAGGAACAAAATAAGATGATACTATATCAGCTAATCTTTGCATAGGAGCTCTGCTTGCTATTGCCTCTTGTACCATCTTTACTATTTGCGACAAAGTAGTTGCTTCTCCAACTTTAGTTGCCTTAACTTTTAACAAACCACTCTTATTAATTGTTGCGCCAATAACTTCATCATTAGCTTTTTTAGTGACAGGCAATGACTCACCTGTAATCATGGATTGGTCAACAGAAGAATGCCCTTCTATGACTATGCCATCTACAGCAATTTTTTCACCTGGCTTTACAAGAAAAATATCTCCTACTTTTACTTGCTCAATTGGAATTTGCTCTTCTTTTGAATCTCTTATAACAGTAGCTAATTTTGGCTGCAAATCAATTAATTTCCTTATTGCTTGTGATGCTTTTCCCTTAACCTTATGCTCTAGATATTTCCCGAGCATTATAAATCCGATAATCAAGCCGGATTCAGTAAAATAGACTTCTGTGACAGCACCTGTAACTTTTGGCAATATTTGCGACCATAAAATTCCTTGAAATGCGTAAATTGTGCTGTACAGCCAAGCAGCAGTTGTTCCTATAGCTATCAAGCTGTCCATGTTGGCTTGTCTTGCTTTAATTGCATCGATAGTCCCTTTATAAAATCGCCATCCGCCTATGATTTGTACAGGAGTTGCCAACAAAAATAGCCAAATATAATTTGGAATTCCAAACCAAGAAATTTTATATATGTATTCAAAAATTGCTGTTAATACGCCCAAAGCCAGACTGAAGATTGTTATGTATTTGAGCGTTTTAAGCTCCTTTTCTGGCTTTAAGAAAGCTTCCAAACAATTGCTGCTGCAGAAATAATATTTAATTTTGTCTCTTTCTGCTTTAAATGCTGCTTTGTTTTCATCAACATACATCCCGCAAATAATATCTTTTGCCATTAATTCATCACCTTATTTCTTATTAAATTCGTCATAACAGTTTTTGCTGCAAAAATAATACTTGTTGCCACCTTTAATTAGCTCAAATTCAGCTTTTTTCTCGTCAACTTCCATTCCGCATATTGGGTCTTTTGCCATAAAATTTAATTCTATCGATTCTTATTGTCCACACCTAAAATATTATGCAGCCAGCACCACCCTATAAAGCTCTCAACCAAAGCAATCCATCCCACAACAAATACTACCCAGTTTACCCATTCGATACTGTATTTTGGAGACCATGGTCCGAGCCACCAAAATGCCAGTGCAAATCTCAAAATTCTATCCACAATGCCCAGATTGTGCTTCATATTATTCACCTCATCTAAGATTCCAATTAAATTCTCTAGTTGTACTGTCGACAACTATCAATTTTATAGATTTTGCGTTGCTATTTATGGGTGGAAACTTTAAAATCCCATCCCTATGATGGTCTCCAGGCTCTGAGCCTTCCCATTTCAACGGCTTGTAAGTGTTCCCTAAATCATCATAAAGCACTGAAATGTCGGTTAATTCAAAATCCAAATTTACAGAGTGCGTATTCATTGCAATCTGGAATTCATTTGAGCTTAATGGCGTGACACTAAACTCCACATTATTTTGGTTATCAGCCAAAGTCTGAAATGATGCTGCTTTTGGTGGAATTTTTTCCGGGCTTTTTGAAATGAAATAGTAAGATAGAATTACAGCTATTATTGAGATAATCAGCAGGGAATATAATAATAATTTTATTTTTTGTTTTGAGTATTTTTTCTGCATCAAGCTTCCCATGTACACAATCCCAAGAATATTAGATAAAATACCCATCAATAAAAATG
Organism: uncultured Methanosarcinales archaeon; assembly: GCA_964559395.1. Taxonomy (GTDB): domain Archaea; phylum Nanobdellota; class Nanobdellia; order Woesearchaeales; family GW2011-AR4. The sequence goes on along the minus strand of CAZLGX010000070.1, from coordinate 3,023 downwards.
TAGACTGGTATTTTGTCAAAAACAATCCAAGCGCTGCAATTCCCAAAAATGGAGCTATATCGGCTATATGATGTGCGCAGCATGCAATCATAGAGGCTGCTGATATTCCTGTGGATGTGGCTGCCTGGCCTGCCGCTTTTGCATGCATAACATCCTTAACATAAAAAAACATTCCAATTTGAATTCCAAATCCCACTATTAATGGAATCATCCAGTACCATAATTTTACAAAATTGTCAATCGCAAAAGAAAAGCCGCCAAGGAGTGAAGCGATGAGTAAGTAAAACCCTAAAAGCGAGCCACTTGCGCCTAGCCCTATAAGTGCATATTTGTCAAAGTTGTTTTCCATAAACTTATACCTTTTTCAAAACCCAATTATAAACAAATGCAAAGACATAGCCTGTAATCGCAGCAATCAAAAACCATGATATAATTCCAATGATTGAGCCTGTCATGGTTATACTCTTAGTCATCATGCCACTAAAATCAACGTTGTGAATCAAGCTGTTAGTGAATGGTACTAGCATATCAACTGGGAAAATTGCCACTAATACTAAACATATTACATACAAAACTACAGTTGTCATTCCCAATGACAAAGCTATTACATTTGGCTTTAGTTTCTCCATTTTAGACCACCTAGTTGCTTTGATTTTGTTATTATTGTTATAATGGTCATTAATCATTTTTCATTAAACTCTGCATTAAATTATCGTCAACGTCTACTATGTCTAACTCGTCAAAAAATGGCGCATGTAGGCATTTGCAATTAGTTCCACAATTACAAATATTTTCCATAAATTCCTCACCTTATTTTTTATTAACAAAAATAATCAACAGCATCCTTTTCCTTTACTTTTTCCTTTTCCCATTTCGATTTCCTCTATAAATATATCCATTTTTGATATATTATCCAAGTAGGTATATAAACTTTTCTATTTATATCGAAATTGGATATGTCATAAATAGAAAGATATTTATATGAATAAAAATTTTTACTTCCAATGGCGGACATAAAAATAACAAACATGCTGAAGTTCTATACTTTATGCCTTCTGGCTACTGGTCCGAAGCACGGGTACGATTTAATTAAGGAGCTGGAATCAAAATTGGGACGAAAGGTAAGCGCAAGCAATATGTACCCGTTTCTTGATACAATAAGAAAAAGCAGATTAATAAAATTTGATAAAATAGGAAAAAGAGATAAAAAGACATATTATTTAACGACGGAAGGAAAAAATTTCACAAAGCAGATGTTCAGTAAGTTCGGCGATTTAATCAATATAGCAATTGAGCCAAAAATAACAACATGCCCATGCGGCTGCAAGATATATTCAGGCGGGCACATTATTAAGGTCAAAGGCAAGTTGATGAAATTCTGCTGCAGCCACTGCGCAGGCAAGTACAAGTCAAAATATTAATCATTCTTTGCAGCAATCAACTATTTTCTTTATTATAACCGAGAATTTCTGCATAATGCCATTGCTTTCAGTTGCTTCTGTGATTTTTTCAAGATTTTTACTCTCGACAATTTTCAGGTTAATTGCAAAGAACAATGAGTGAAGATTAAAAGCGGAATCAAAAAATAGATTTGCCTCTTTAGTATTATTTTTAGCCAGTTCTTTTGTTCCAACCTCAATAAGCCTCATGCTGGAAGCCAAAAGATGCTTGCTTATGCACCATTCTTCTCCTTCAGGATTCGTGACAATTTTTGCTAGTAGCTTTTTTCTTAGTTCTCTTACGGAGTTTAACATCCCAAGATATTTCTGATTGCCGGTTTTCATCGCAGTAAAATAGAAATGCTCCTCCAAACTTATCAAGTTCATTAGGGCTATGCTTAAGTCCTCATCCCTTGACAAATCAACCTCTCCTTTTTTTATTTGCTCAATTTTCACAATCCATTTTTTCGTTTCTTCATCCATCTCATGAACTCCATAAAAAGTACATAACCATACTTGTTATTGCCAATGATAAAATTGTAAAAACAACTCCTTGGAATGGAAACAAAACTTTGCCTCTACTTTTTTTCACATGTACATGCAGTAAATAAGCCAGTACGCTAGCCAATGCGCCGATAATGCCTCCAAAAAGTATTTTGTTTATCCAGTAAACTTTGTTAAAAAGAGAGCCTGCTGAACCTAGCCACAAAATTGGAAGATATATATGTTCATCGCTTATGTACAGCAAAGGCAAGGCAGTCAACAAAAATGACAATAAGACTATCACAGGCAATTGAAATTTAAAATAATTTTTTATTTTCAGCCCAATCCATAATCCTGTTGAAACTCCAAATGCGCCTATAAAAATTCCTATTATAGATAAATCCATTCCGTAATATTTTGCAGAGACTGCAGCAGCCCCTACAGCCGCAGTGCATAACGGGCAGTGGGCATAAGCTACTGGAACTGAAAACAGCAAGACCAGCATAATGAGAATAAATTTTCTACTCATGTCAGCAGCCACCTACCATGTTTGAGCTTGGCTGTTGATTACCTTGCAATCTAGCTGGCAAAGTTCCATGATGCTCGTACATCATTTTCTCGTCTTCTGTCCAGCCAGTCATGTCAAGTGAAACTGCATTTGCTGTTATTTGATTTTGAGTTGGCTTCATATTTTTAAATGAGTTTATCTGAAAAGATTGAACTACCGACATCAGCAGAAGCGCTGCAACCATAATTATAAGAACATATTTGTGCAGGCTGCTATTTCTTTCGTGGTCTTTTTTCATGCAGCATTCGTGCAAATTGTTTTTATCTAAATTTTCATTTTCCATTTTTATCCCTCTCAAAATTTCAGTTTTCTATGCCTCTGAGTTATACGAAGAGGTCCGAGAATGATTAATTCTCTAGACCTCTATATTTATTTGAAGCCAGATTTATGTAGTTAAGCTCTATGCTTTTTGCCTGCAAAATCTTTGCTTTTTGAGTAATCTGGCTTGGGAAAAACAATATTTTCCATTTGCTGAGTTCCTCCAAAATCTGCTCATCAGTGAACTCGGTTGGATGATTTTTTATCAGGTATTT
>CAZLGX010000069.1:0-6388 GCA_964559395.1 uncultured Methanosarcinales archaeon | reverse complement strand
GTTACCCAGGCTGAATCAGCCGCTGCCTCTGAACCTTGCTGTGTTCCGCAGGATGCCACCTTTTTTGCATAAAGGGCCTGAGCAAACCCCGGCAAGGCTTGAACAGCCTCTTGAGTAGTTGCATCAATTATCGCTATAGTGGCATATATAGTCACAACATTGTAAATTACCCCAAACACCTGGCAAATCTTTCTGGCATAGAACATTATCTTATTCAGCTCTCCAACAATTTTTAGGCTTTCCTTTGCATCTTTCTTGGCATCGTCTATTTTCTTTTGGATTCCCTCGTCAAACTTGCCCAATGGGAAATTGTAGAATTTGATGTCAATCTCGGCAGTTTCGATTTCAGGATTCTTTGTTACTTTGTCATTAACTCTGGAAATAATATTGAAAGTGCAGGTTAGTTTCGCTTCGTTGATTACAAGAGGATCTTTCTTAAAAGTTATTTTCAAAAATGGCTCGGTGCTTCTTCTTTCAGTGTTGAAGCTTTCCACGCTTTGTATTATTGGCTGCGTTGATTTGCAGCTTGAAAGCGTTACAGGACTGATAAACAAAGTTTCAAGTCTTTCAACTTGCTTCTCAAGCTTCACTCTGCAATACATTCTTTGATTAAATAAGGTGCCAAGCTGCCTGTCTATGCTCTGAGGCGAGCATTCAACAGAGTTCTTCCAGAAATCAGGATTTTGTGTAGTTTCTAATTCCAGAACTGTTAGACTCTTTTCTTGAATTGCCTCATTTCCTGCAGGATCCGTAAAATTAAATTTTATGTTATTGGTACCGGCAGTGGTTATTGCGTCTGAAAGCCATATGCATTGCTGTTTGTTTCTCTCTAATCTTTTGCATATCCCGAAGACTCTTGATGCTCTCAATACAAATTTGGAGAAATCAGCAGTTGCAGCTACATCATGCTCTTCAGTTATATTGGCTTCAACTGCAATCTTGTCCTCAATCTTAAACAGGTCTTTAGCAGAGTCGCTTAAGCTTCCTACTGGCGTCAAGCTTATGCCAGTAACAACCGGCGGAGTATTATCAACAATGACTTCTAGAGGTGTGGATTCTGAGGCAGGATTGTTTAGTATATCTAGTGTATCAGATCTTATGGACAACAAAACTCTTTCAGCAGAGCCAAAATTAATGTTTTGCCATTTGCATACCCAGTTGGATTCTTTTTTGCAGCTTGAAGCTGGAAATCTTGCGCCATCCACATACAAGAAAACTTCATTTGCGCTTAGTCCTGTGGCTTCTGTGAAAAATACAATTACTTCGTTGCCTGCGGGCTTTGCAAAAACTTTTCCATCTTTTGAAACGCCTACTGAAATAGATTGCACAGCAGGTCCTTTATCATCTAAAGTTAATGTCTTGCTTATTGTTTTGGTTGCCTTATTGCCAGTAACATCGCTTGCTGTTATTGTTATGGATTTTGAAGCGCTTGATATTGAGGATGTAGAGGTTGATGGAGAGCTGGCAGATGTCGCGCTGGCTTGTGTTGTTGATTGAGTTGATGAAGAAGATGATCCAGTTGGTTGGTCTTGTGTAGTGGTATCTGAAGTTGCTGCTCCTGTGATTGCGCTATTTGCTGTTTCTGGATTTAAGTTGATTGCCCATCTGCATCTATGTGTTTCGCTATTAATTGGTTGGCAAATTCCATTAACATTTTTTGCCAAAGGGTTTAAAGTAGTAAAGTCTCCAACAACACTATTAGAATCTAGGTCATTTGCGGAGATGTCAATAATTATCTCAACGGGAACGCTGAAAGGCGAGTAAGAACTGATTGCTATACCTCTTCTGCTTATTATGAAAGTTTCTGTCAAAATCTTCGGAGGAGTTGAATCTAAAGAAAATTCTACGAAAACTTCTTGGGATGCCTGCCCAAACTTGTCAGTAGCTTTTGCAGTTATTTTATTGGCTCCATCTTTGAACTTTTTAGCATCCAGAGTGATCTTGTCTTTTACTGTGCAGTCTGAAGATTTTGGGTCTATTGTTTGCTTGAATGAGCCGTCACTAGATTGAATTTCAATGTTTTTTATGCCTGCGCATATGCCTGCGCACGAAGCATCATTGCACGCTAAATCTGTAACTTCATAATCTACAACAATATTTTCTGCTCCTGAAAATGTTTTCTTTAATATGGACAACTTTACACTAGGCGGCAGATTTTCTATGAAAACCGTGCCTGGCTTTGAGTCTTCTAACTGGGCCTTGGAAGTAGTCTTAAATAAGCTTATCACAAACTGGAAAGGATTATTGCCAAAATTCTGCTTACCAGTGGCAGGATATTTTAAAGTGCATACTGTTGCATTATTTATACCCGAAGTGCATTTGTCAAACTTTATGTTAGAGCCAAGGTAAATATGGTCTTTTGTTATGTTGGATGAAGAACTTGTTGCTTCAACGCTAAAATCAAGCGCATCATTAGACCTTGCAAGCCCTTCAATGCCGTCGCTGCCTTTGACAGTTACCTTATCTATGCCTGCGTACACGCCTGTAATGTAAAGCGGGATAGTTACAACTAAGCCTATCAGGAATGATGCAATGAATTGCAGATATTTTTCCTTATTCATTTTTTACTGTTTATTTTGATTCTATAATTATTTAAGGGGTAATCGCGCACAACTATGCTGTCTCCTTCATTAATCCTGTATTTTTTGATGTCATAATATTCCGAAAATCTTCTTATAGTGGATTTTATTATTGTTATCAGGTTCATTTTTACTCAAATGTTGGCTGCAGCGCCGCCGAATAGTTTGTTGAGTATTCCTCAATATTTGAAATCTGGTCAATATCCTCGACTTTTCTTTCAATTTCTGGAACATCCGCTAAAGCTATGCTTACTGGATAAAGTATGACTGTGCCTTTCTGCAAATCTTCAGGAGTTATGGTGATATTGAGCTTTAATCCGCCTTCCGGGAATCTTTCCTGGCCTTCAGCAGAGCCTTCTCCAAAGTCAATCTTCGGTACCTTGTAGCATTCTTTTCTGACGCAAATCCCCAAATCAATTACGCACTCGCACCTTTCTTCTTCGGGAATAATTATCCTTTGGTTAAGCATTAAGGTTATGTCCGCAAAATATTTGCCAGGGGCTATTTCGATTTCGCTTTTTTCTGTTTGCCGTCCTTCATAGCTCGCTGCTGAAAACAACTCCAGCTCGTTTTCATCGCCAATTCTTGTCAAGCTTACAACAGCTGATTCCTTATCGCTCAAATCAGCAGCAGAATCAACAAACTGCCATCCTTGCATAGTTTTCACAATATTTTTCTTTTTCAATACGATATTTTTTGTATAAATCGGCTGCAGCTCTATATTCAGCGAATCATCAGTCTCTATTTGGGGATCGAACTCAGCTGCTTTGCCTATATAGGATTCCTTCAATACATTCACAAATCCGCCAACTCCAACAGGGAATTTCTCAACAACTTTGCCATCTTTGTTAGTAGTGCCTATAAAGCAGCTCTCTCCTGTCAAAGTGTAAAGCACCTGCGCATCTTCAATTGCCTTTTTTGTAGCGCTGTCTATGACTTTCACTTCAACATTTCCGCTTGTCCTTATGTCGCAAAGCTGCGATCTTTCTGAAAGCGGCAAAACTTCCAGAGGAGTGAAATTGCCTTCCATGTACCTGTTGTTGCGTATATTGCTCTCGAGGAAAAAATTAAATGAATACCCTTCGCCGTTAAGCGCAAAAGAGTCTTTTACTTCTACAAGCACGGGAAATGATATATCATAGTCAAAAGAATAATCCTGAATGCCAAAAAATGACAATAAGCTGTTGGCTGATGAAGGCGCACAATTTTCGCCATTGCAGTTCAGGTCAAAGTAAACCGGCCAGAAATCCAAATATATGAAGTAAGCTTCGAGATTTGAAAATGAATTGTTGGCAACGGGCAAAATCGTTGAGTCATAAAGCCTTTGCTTGAGCTCGGAATCAAATATGTTCCTGTCGTAATTATAAGTTCCATCAACCTGGAATAATTGGAGGTAAGCAGACAGCATGCCTGTTATCTTGTTTTTTATGTCGGTTTTTTGCCAGCTTATGGAATTGCCGAATTTGAATTGAATGTCAGACATAGGAGGCAATTTTTCCTTGTCTATTCCTGAAAATGCGACCATCAAATTAAGCACATGCTTCTCCAGAAAATGATGCTTTATCTGCAGATTTGTTATTTTGCTCGATAATTCATAAACTCTTTCTAGATTTACAGGAACTCTTGCGGCAAATTGCGCAATTTCAGTTTTTGAATCTTGGGCTTGCACTTCGATCGGATACTCAACTAAGACTGAGACATCATCAAAAGCTATCACAACATCGCTTTTTACCTTGCCTTTTTTTGCGAATTTGAAGCCCTGCTCCACAAAGGGCTTGAAATTGTCGAGGCATTCCTCAAATTTGAAGTCAATATACCTCTCAAGCTGCTTCTCGATTGAATTTTCAGTCTGCCTCAACTCAGGCCTTTTGGATGCAAATTCGCAGCTGCCTTTGCAATTGTTTGCTGATTTTAGATACCACCAGTATGGGATTTTCAGTTCAGAGTCTTTTGTGAAAGAAACTGCGTCGCTTTCTGTTGGGTTTTGCCTTAAAGCAAAAGATTCTTTATTTAAGGTCTTGTTTGTCAGGCTTATATAGCCGCCCTGCTTACCTAGTATCCTTAATCCTTCAACACTTACTGAATAAGCGCAGTTATCTGCATAGCTTCTTATAGGATCAAACTCCAATGGTATTTCTTCCCGGATAACTTTAATTTCCGATTCGCTTGGTGTTTTAGCTTCTTTGGTTGCATAGAAAAATATAGTTCCGCCCACAATGATTAGCAGCCCGATTACCATGAATATTGTTACTTGCGCTTTTTTATTTGTCATTTTTCTCGATTTCATTCAGCTCTTTTTGTATTAAATTCAAGTCATATAGCTTCTGCTCCATGAGTTCTCTTGCAAGCATAGACTTCTTTTTGCCTAATTTTTTTGAAACTCTCTCTAGAAGATCATTGATTTCTTTTGATACTGTAATACGAATTTGTATACTCATTCTTATCTTAATATAGACTTTATATAGTCTATTTTTAGTATAACTATTTAAAGTTTTCTATAGAAATTTAATAAAATTTATACTTATTTAAGTATAAATAATGGATAAATATTTTAGTTTTATACATTTTTAAGGATAAAATATGAATAAATAAAGATTAAATTAAGTATATAATATAAAATTACTAAATACATCTTGCGAATCTTTACATGGTAAGCAGGCTTTTTTTATGACCAAAAAAACACAAGTTCTGGGCTTTACTTATTTTCCTCTGTAATCGAATTTTTTATCATAGGTCTTGTGGTCTATTATGTCAAGAACAAAAGCAATAATTTCTATCTCGGTTTCTCCGTCTGTCAGCGTATATAGCATGCGCCAAAATTGAGGAAGTTCCACTCTGAAGAGGTTTGTAACCCCATATTTTGATTTGTATTCTGTGGGAATCAATTTCTTTGCTATGGGATTTCCATAATGCATGTTTAACTTGATAAGTTCAATTTTCTTATTGACAGCATTAAGAATCATACTTTAAGTCTTTGAATGCGGAGATTGCTCATTAAGATATTTGTAAACCTCCTCAGCTTCAGGAGAAAAAATTACTCTGACTTTTTTCATAATTCAAGACCTTTTCTTATCGCCTGTCTTAAGTTTGGATTTGTGTTATGAATCCAAGTAATTCCCTTGAGGCTTACTGCAATTTTATTGCTTTTTTCCAAATATTCAAGAATTACTTTAAGGACATTATGATTGACTTGTTTAGGCAATCTTCTCTTAAGCTCGGCAATAGTTATTACGCTTCCTTCCATATTCTTTAGGGTATTTTCTACCATTAAAACAGTATTCAAAGTAGGCGAATGTTCTGGCTTTTGTTCTTGCATTGCTTGTGACATTTTAATCACCAATATTTACTAATTAATAACTAATGGATACTAACTTATATATAAATGTTTCTACAGAAAATAAGTAAAGTACGAAGACAAAGATTCGAAAGAGCAGCATAAATCTCAGTAGCAAATTCTATTCAACCCTTGAGTTTCTCGAAAATTGCGAGTAATATATTATTATTGTCGCAATTATCAATAACTCTCAGCGAAAATTCCAACAGTGACTTGTGAGTGAGCGAAGCGAACTCGCTCACATTCGTCTGGGTGAGAATTGAGTGCAGAGGAAAAATCCGCTACGAAGTGTCGGAAATTTTTATTAAATATTGGAATTTGCAAAAATTTCCGAGCATGCTCAAAAATCGCAACTATTTTAATGTATTATTGCAATTTTTGACATTCGGATTTTTCCTTTGCGAATAGCATTTTCACCAAGAAAATGCGTGTTCGAATCCTGAGTTGTTGGAATTTTTAATAATGAATTAAGGGC
>CAZLGX010000068.1:0-6398 GCA_964559395.1 uncultured Methanosarcinales archaeon | reverse complement strand
CTTTTCTTAGGAGATTTATTGTAACAGAAAATGAGGGGAACCTTCACCGCTTCTTCATAAAGGTATTCTCCATGGTTAAAATAAAGCCCGTGCTCTCCGAAGCACTCTCCATGGTCTGCAGTCAGGACAAGCAGAGTATTTTCTCGCAGGTTAATGTTGTCCAGATGTTTTATTAATTTGCCTATCTGATCGTCAACAAACCTTATTGCGCCGTCATAATGGGCTATTGCATGCTCTATCTCCTCCTTTGGCAATTTATTGTTGAATATCAGGTCTCCTCTGCTTATTCTGCCGTTGACTTCATTAAAAATGTGTTCTCCTTTATAATCAGGATCAAACATCTCATCATAAGGCTTTGGAGGGATATACGGCCAGTGCAGTCCTACATAATGGAGATATAAGAAAAATTTCTTGTCTTTATGTTCTTTAATTTGCTTTATTGCAAAATCTGTCAAAGTTTCGGCAGGATTAATTTCATAATTCCATTTAATTGATTTTTTAAGTGTTCTTTTTATTTTGTTTGAAATGCGCCATCCCAGCTGATTGAATTTGTCAAATCCTTTGTCAATGCCAGTATCGTCCATTTCTATGTCATTTCCTATTGTAGCATATCCATGAGATTTCAGGATTTCTTGTATTGTTGCTGTGTTTTTATTTAGCTGGTCTATCACATTAATGGATTCAAATTTGGCTTTATTCTTTCCCTCAAGCCTCAGCCCATGCGAATTAGGGTAATGCCCCGTGAGTATTGAGCCTACTGAAGGGCTGGTTCTTGGCGAGGTTGGAATTGCTGAAGAGAAGAAAACTCCGTCCTTGGCAAGCTTGTCTATATTCGGGCTTGTGTCTCTTTTATATCCTGATATTCCAAGGTGGTCTGACCTGAGAGAGTCTACCACTATTAATATTACGTTCATGTTAATGAATAGAAAAGAATAAACTATTTAAATTTAAGGTTAATTCCGTACATTTCCAATTATAGTATCAGGATCTTTATCAAATCTAATGACAAAAAACTATAGGGTCGTTAAACTATAAATATAAAAAATGATAAAACTTAATAATAGGCATATACCGAAAATACTTCTCGTAGGAGTTGGAAACTTTGGAAAAAGGCATCTAAAGGTATGGCAAAAGCTTGAAAAAAATAACAAAGTGATTATTTTTGGAGTTGTAACAGCAACAGAAGAATCAAAAAAGATTATCAAAGAAAAGTATAATATTCCAGTTTATACAGATGTTAATCCACGACTGCTAGAACAGGTTAATGCTGTTGATATTGTTACACCATATCAGACCCATTTTGAAATTGCAAAAAAATGTCTTAAATATGCCGATGTCATTGTAGAAAAACCATTGGCTTCTAGCTCTACAGAGGCTCAAGAGCTCTTAAAAATTGCGGAAAAAAATAATAAAATCCTAATGGTTGCGCATATATACAGATTTCATCCAGTAATCAAAAAAATCAAATCGATGATTTCAAATTCGAATGATAAGCCATTTTTGGTAAAGGGTTCATTTATTAACCCTGCTAGTAACGATATGGGATGGGACATATCCTTAGAACTTTGTCATTACTATGACATTATGGATTATATATTTAATGTAGCTCCTGAAATTGTATGGACTCAATCAAAAAAAAGAGTAAATACCATAAGCATTAGATACCAAAATAAAATAGATTGTATGTTTATTCTAGGTTGGAAAGGGGATAAAAAAATCAGAACTCTTGATTTCTATTTTTCGAATAAGACTATTAAATGTGATCTTCATGAAAATAGAATTCATGTTATTAAAACAGGTTCATCAAAAGAGGTGCATGTAGAAGTTGCTAAGGAGCCGTTAGATGAAGAGTTGTCAACTTTTTTAGAGGTATTAAAGAAAAAGAAAGTTGAATATCCCAATGGCAAAATTGGAGCAAGAATATTAAAAATAGCTGAAACGGCTAAGCCATCAGTTAGGCCAAATAAACCAAAAGTAGCAATTATAGGCGCCGGCTTATTTGGTACAAATTGTGCCATTGAATTAGACAAATATTGCAATGTAACTGTTTTTGAAAGAAATAAAGATATCATGATGGAGGCATCATATGTTAATCAATATCGACACCACTGGGGATATCATTATCCTAGAAGCGTTGAAACAGTGAAAGATATTAGAGAGGCAATTCCTAGTTTCGAATCAATTTATAATGATGCGATTATCCGCAATTTCCCAACTTACTATAGTGTAGCAAAAGAAGGATCTAAAACATCTGCCAAAGAGTATCTGGAATTTTGCAGAAATAATAATTTACCATTCACAGAAGAATTTCCTGACCCAAAATATCTAAATAGAGATAAAATAGATTGCTGTATAAAGACTTTGGAGCCAATTTATGATTTTGACAAATTAAAAGAGATTGTACAAAGGTATTTATCCTCCTGCAAAAATGTAAAGATCAAGTTTAATCATAACGTGATCAATGCAAGCATAGAAAAAAGCGGTAAAAAAAAATTAACAATTAAAAGGGGGAATAAAATCTATGAAGAAGAATTTGATTTTATTATAAATACCACATATGGTAATCATAATCAACTTTGTAATTGGCTAAATTTCCACATAAAACCCATTAGAATTGATTTAGTGGAAGCATTAATTATTAAATTGCCAATACCTAAGATTTCTTTAGCGGTTATGGATGGTCCATTTACTAATCTGGTGCCAATAAAACGATCAAATACATTTACTTTGGTCCACATTAAAGAATCTATCCTTCAAAGATATGTCTCAAAAAATGGATTACCGGATGAAAGCGTTGTTCCACAAAGCAGGGCAAAAGAAATTGTGGAAAAAAGTAAAGAATGGTTTCCCATACTTAATAAGGCTAAAATTATAGAATCCCGCTTTGTATTTAGAGCAGTGAATGCCTATAGGGAATTTGATGACGCTAGGCCTTCAGATATAACAAATCATGGTTTTGGGTGCTGGTCGATTTTAGGTGGAAAAATCGTTAATTGCGTTTCGGCAACTAGAAAGCTTGCTGAAGAAATGTTTTTAAATAACAATATTTAAAAGCAAATAATTACAGGATTGAAGAATAGCTTTTAGTGATTTAGATGGCACAAAATAAAATTAGACTCTTAATTATTACGTCCTCTTTACCAACTAGATTTAATCCATTGGCTGCTCCATGGCTTGTTAACCAGCTAAGAGAATTAAAAAAATATTGTGAAGTAAAAGTTTTGTTTCCATATCCTTATGTCCCTAAAATTAAATTCTTAAATCCGTATTATAAATTTTCCACAATAAAAGAAAAGGACAAGATGGAAGACATAGAGATTTACCGTCCAAAATATTTTATGTTTCCAAGAGTTCTTTTTGTTCCTCGATTTCTCAATTTTTTCTTAAGTGTGGAGGCGTTTATTTCATTTTTTGCAAGTAAAAAAACTATAGATAAAATAATTAAAGATTGGAATCCAGATATAATAAATATTCATGGATTATTTGGTGAGGGATTAATAGGAATCTGGATTAAAAATAAATACCATAAACCTGTTCTGTCTACTATCCATGGGGAAGAGATGACAAAATATGCACAAAAAAAAATTTCAAGGATTTTAATTAAGTATGCACTTAGAAATGCTGATGCAATTAATAGTCAAAGCAGTTTTTTAAAGAATATAGTTATTAATCTAGATATAAAGAATAAAAAATTTTACTTAATTCCTATGGGGGCGAACATAGCAAAATTCAAACCTAGGAACGTGTCAAGTGTAAGAAAACTGCTGGGCTTGCCCAATGATAAAAAAATAATCCTATTTGTTGGTCACTTGATTGTTAGAAAGTCACCAGAATACCTAATTAAATCAATTAAGCATATTACAAAAAGAAGAGATGATATTTTATGCTGCTTGGTAGGTGAAGGTCCGATGAAAAATGATTTAACAAAATTAATATCGGATTTAGGTGTTGATAGATATGTCAAACTTTTAGGACCGAAGGCTAATAAGGAAGTTGCCTTGTATTTAAATGCATGTGATGTTCTTGTATTACCCAGCTTAAATGAAGGGTTACCTGTTATTCTATGCGAGGCTTTAGCTTGCGGGAAACCAGTCGTGGCTTCAAAGGTTGCAGCTATACCTGAGTTAATTAATGAAGATGTCGGATACTTATCAATGCCTCGGAATGATATTGACCTAGCAGACAAAATATCTAGGGCATTGAATAAAAAATGGGATGTAGCTAAGATTATAAAAAGGAGCAAAATGGTCAGCGCTCCAAATTCCGCAAAAAAATTGGTAGAAGCTTATAAAGATATTATAAAAAAGAATAAAAATAATACTCCCAAATAATTGTTGACAAAGAGATTATTTCTCCAAAAGTTTATTAATTACCAGTAAATATCATATTTAGGGGTTAAAAATGATCGAAGGTGTATCCATAAAGAACCTGAAGATAATGAAGGACAGCCGCGGCTACCTAATGGAGATGCTGAGAAATGATGAGGAAATTTTCCAGAAATTCGGCCAGGTCTACCTTACAGTCTGCAATCCTGGAGTTGTAAAAGGCTGGCACTATCATAAAAAGCAGACTGATTTTTTTGTTGTGGTGAAGGGAAATGCAAAGATAGTGCTATATGACAACAGGAAAAACAGCAGGACAAATGGGAAAGTCCAGGAAATATTCATGGGAGAAAAAAATCCAATACTCCTTACAATACCTCCTTATGTTATTCACGGCTTTACAGCAGAAAACAAAGAGCAGTGCTATCTGATAAACTGCTGTACTCATCCTTACGATTACAAAAACCCAGACGAATTCAGGATAGATTTCAAAACCAAAGAAATTCCATATAACTGGGGGCTGGAAGAAGGAGGCTAAAATGCAGATTCTTGTGACTGGTGGCTTGGGATTTATCGGCTCTAATTTCATAAGGCACATTCTGAGCAAGTATCCTGAATATAATATAATAAATCTCGATAAAATGACATATTGCGGGAATCCAGAAAATCTAAGGGATGTAGAGAAAAATAAAAACTATAGTTTTGTTAAAGGAGATATTTGTGACGAAAAAATTGTTGACAAGTTGGTCAAGGACAAGGATATTATTCTAAATTTCGCAGCAGAAACCCATGTTGACAGGTCAATTGACGACCCAAAAAGCTTCATAAGAACAGATGTTGACGGAACCCATACATTGCTGGAAGCTGCAAAAAAATATAAAATCAATAGATTTCTTCAAATAAGTTGTTATGACAAAGATGCGCGAGCGTTAACGACTGAAGGATTAAAAAAATACAATGAACTTAAAGTAGGAGATTCAGTTTTTTCTTTGAATCCCAAAACAAATGAAATAGAGATTAAACCTGTTGAGAAAATTATAGTTCAAGAATATGATGGGCCTATGATTCATTTTAAAAACCAAAGGATAGACTTATGCGTAACGCCCAACCATAATATGTTTATTTTGAGGACTAATAAAAAACTAAATGTAGAGGCTGCTGATAAGTCCGCAAAAAGAAGCATCTTCTACATGCCTGAAGGGAGATGGATTGGTAAAGATGAAAAAAATTTTCACATTGAAGGTTATGGAAAGGTAAAAACGGAAGATTTAATGTACATATTAGGAATTTTTATAGGGGACGGATTTACGGCATATCAGGAAAAAGAGGTAGAAACTAAATCTGGATTAAATAGGGTAAAGTTTCTTAAAGTTGCCAGAAACAAAAAGTCTGGAAGGTTCACAAAAGTAGAAAACAGCGGGAACTATAAAAGCTTGACACATGCTTACAGGATATTTTTTGACATACCAGAAAAAGACAAATGCAGAAAAAAGGTAGAGCGCGCTCTGGCTAACCTAGGAGTTAGATACAACTGCCATAAAGGAAAAGCTGGAACTCATATCTATTTTACTTCAAAAGAATTTATGGAATTATTTGATGAATGTGGAAAAGGCGCTTACAATAAGCATATACCAAGATGGGCGCTTGAGTATTCACCAAAATACCTAAGTTATTTGCTGAAAGGGTTAATGGATTCGGATGGGTGTCTTGGGACAGTATATACAACAGTTTCAGAACAATTAGTTTCTGATGTTTGTGAACTATGTATAAAGTTAAACTTAAAACCTAGTATTCACAAAAAGCACTCCAAATCTTATATTGGCACTAGAAAGATAGAAGGAGATTCTTACTATGTGTTTGTAGCCAAGACTCAGAAATCTATAAGCAGGCATAGAATTAAAAAAGTAGATTATAGGGGTAAGATATGGTGCTTAAAAGTAAAAGACAATAAGAATTTTATTGTAGAGCGCAATGGTAGGTTTGATTTTTGTGGAAATACAGATGAAGTCTATGGAAGCATTGAAAAAGGCTCATTTACAGAAGATTCTTTATTGCAGCCAAACAGCCCTTATGCTG
>CAZLGX010000067.1:0-6464 GCA_964559395.1 uncultured Methanosarcinales archaeon | reverse complement strand
TATGGCCGAGCTAATAGACCTAAAAGACAAAATAAGGAAATATTTCAAATTCACGCCTTATGAAGTCAGAGGCTTAGTAATAGCAATCATAGTTATCGGCTTTGTAATATCATTTAAGGAATGGGGCGCTGAAAAGTTCAATCTTTCTGTTGGTTTGTTTAACTTGTTCAATTCGATATTAATAGTCGCTTTGTCTGTTATGATTCATGATGCTGGGCAAAGAATCTGGGGACTGGCTATAGGATTTAGAATAGAATTCAGGATGTGGACTTTTGGGTTGATGGCTGCATTGGCAATGGCTTTTATAAGCAACGGCAATATATGGATTATTGTGCCAGGCGGCTTTATGCTTCATCATTTGGCTGGGCATCGCCTGGGGTTTTTTAGATATGGGGTGAACTATTTTGGCCAGGCTATGGTTGCTTTAGCCGGGCCTTTATTCACTTTAATGCTGATTATAGGGCTAAAAGCTCTTGGCTTCTTTTTTCCGGATAATATCCTGATTGAAAAGGCAATAATGTTTAATGTTATTTATCTTATAACAAGCATGCTGCCTGTGCCGCCTCTTGACGGAAGCAAAATTTTCTTTGGAAGCAGGATGCTTTATGCATTTGTGCTGCCTGCAATGATAGTTGCTTCTATCCTAATGATTATCAAAATACCTGTGTTTTTTGCTATGGTATTGTCAGTTTTAGTAGGAGTAATATTATGGCTGGTTTATTACATAAGCTTTGAAAGAAAGGCTTGGAAAGGCCCATAATGGCAGATTTTTCATTTTACAAGAATTGGATGGAACTGTTTCTTTTGATGGATATGATTATTGGCTTGGTTTTTGCATTATTGATATCAAGTGCCGCATTGAGTTATATACTTATATTTATATCAGGCTTTTTTGCAGGCAGGCTTATTTACGAGAGAAAATCAAAAATAGTTTTTCCATATATAGTTATAATTACTACATTTTTGATTGGGTACCTAATTGGGATGAGATATGGTAATTGGGCTGTTGTAATTCTTTTATTTTTAATAGGGACTGTATTGAGCTACAAGTTATTTGACAAAGGCGTGTTAAAGGATTTCAGGTTTTGAAAATGCGAATTTTATTTTTGTTTGTGGTAATTGTATTGGTCATTTCCTGCTCCAGCAGCAAAATTGAAATAAAAAATACTGAAATTGTTAATGAAATAACGAATCTTTCCATAAAAACAACAAAAGTTGAAATATATGAAGAAATAGAAGAACTAAATCCTATGCCCTCATTAAGAATATTATATCCAAATGAAGGGCAGTTGACAAAGAATTCTACTGTTATAGTCAAGCTTGGAGCTTACAATTTTAGCATAGTTCCTATTGAAAGCCCTGTCAGAGATAATCAGGGGCACCTCCATGTATGGCTTGATTCAGAGAAAAAAATTGTTGCAGAAGATGATGTGGCTTTTGATAATGTCAGTTCTGGCAAGCACACTTTAGTTGCTGAGCTTGTAAAAAGCAATCACTCGTCTTTAAGTCCAAAAGTTATTGAATCTATGACTTTTAATGTTGAAGCTCCTGTTGCCAAAAAAGATATCTCTGAGCTAACCGATTTGGGAAGCTATTTAAGAGAATATACTATAGAAGCTGATGACAACGATTTCTATCCGAACAAGATACTATCAAGAATAGGTGATAATGTAACTATACATTTCAAATTCAGAGATCATTTGATTTACTATGCTGGGCTCGATATAATCGGACCGTTTACTGATGTCAAACATAAAAGAGGGGACGAGCAAGCTATCAGCAGAAGCTTTACAATGCGGGAAAAAACCATAATTAAGTCATTCTGGCCATCAAGCGGTGTAAAAAAAGCTGAATTGATAGTTGAGGTTGAGAAGTAATTTTTAATAACCTATTTAAACTCAAAAAATACCCTATTCTGTATGATAAAGAACTTTGAGCCTAGATTATACCAGCAAACCATACTTGCAACAGCTGCAGAAAAGAATACTTTGGTTGTGCTGCCAACAGGCATGGGCAAAACAAACATATTCCTAATGCTTGCTGCCCAAAGATTGAAGTTATATCCCAGCTCAAAAATCCTGTTTATAGGGCCGACAAAGCCGCTTATAGAGCAGTATTACGCTGTATTCAGGGATCATTTTGAGATTGATGAAAATGAAATGGGCATATTTACTGGAATGATAAGCCCGGAGAAACGGGCAGAGCTCTGGAAAAAATACAAGATTATTTTTTCAACACCTCAGGGGCTTGAAAATGACATAATAACTAATAGAGTAAATCTTGAGGAAGTTTGCTTGCTGGGGGTCGATGAAGCGCATCGAGCTGTAGGAGATTATTCTTATGTTTTTGTAGCAAAACAATTCATGAAGCTTTCGAGCTATCCAAGAATAATCGCATTGACTGCTTCTCCAGGAAGCGACATGGAAAAAATCCAAGAGGTTTGCAGGAATTTGTTTATTGAGGATATTGAGGTTAGAACAGATGATGATCCGGATGTCAAACCGTATATTCAGGATATGCAGATAGATTGGATTAAGGTGGAATTGCCAAAAGTCTTTATAGACATACAAAGGTTGTTGCTCTTATTTCTCAGAGAGAGATTTGAGAAGTTGAAAAAATGGGGGATATTAAGGAGAGCAGATTTAAGGTATGTGACAAAATCAGATTTGCTTCAGATTCAAGGCGAGCTAAGAGGAAGAGTTGCTTCTGGCAGCAAAGACTTTGTTGCTTGGAATGCCATTTCCATGCTTGCAGAGGTTATGAAGATCTACCATGCGCTTGAGCTGCTTGAGACACAAGGCATAAATGCTTTGCAGAAATATCTTGAAAAATTAGTTTCTGAGTCAAGAAATGCGAAAACAAAAGCAATTAAATCAATAATGGCAGATGCAAATTTTAAATCCGCCATGATTAAAACAAAAATTCTGCATGAAGAATTTGTTGAGCATCCAAAGCTGATAGAATTGCAAAATTTAGTTAAGGAGGAATGCAAGAAATACCCAAATATAAAAATTATTATTTTTAACCAATACAGGGACAATGCCATTGATATCGTCGAGAAGCTAAACAAAATTGAAGATGTAAAGGCAAAAATATTTGTCGGGCAGCAGAAAAAAGGCGAGACTGGATTAAGCCAGAAAGCGCAGAAGCAGATGCTTGATGATTTCAGGAATGGCTTGTTCAATGCCCTTGTTGCCACTTCTATCGGAGAAGAGGGATTGGATATACCAAAAGTTGATTTGGTTATTTTTTATGAGCCAGTCCCAAGCGCGATAAGAAGCATACAGAGAAGGGGCAGGACTGGAAGACAAGAAAAAGGCAGAGTTATTATTCTAATGGTCAAGGGCACAAGAGACGAAGCATACAGGTGGGTTGCACATAACAAAGAGAAAAAAATGCATAGGAACTTGTTAGGCATAAGAAAAAAGCTTAACATGTCAGTTAACCAGAGAAAAGATACGCAAATAACAAAATTTGTGGAAGAGAAAATAAAGATTTTTGTAGATTATAGGGAAAAGGGAAGCGGAGTAATAAAAGAGCTTGCAGAAAACAATATGCAGGTTAATCTGGAAAGACTAGAGTATGCTGACTATGTACTTTCTTCAAGATGCGGAATTGAGATAAAAACAGTTGATGATTTTGTTGATTCTATAATAGATGGGAGGCTGTTGCAGCAGATAAAAGATTTAAAGAGAAATTTCGAAAGGCCTGTCATAGTGATTGAGGGGCAGAATGACATTTATTCAGTGAGAAACATACATCATAACTCAATATTAGGCATGATGGCAACAATTGCTGTAAGCTATGGCATACCAATAATACAGACAAGGAATTTTAAGGAGACAGCTGCTTTGCTGCAAATAATAGCAAAGCGTGAACAAGAAGAAACTGGAAAAGATTTTAATTTGCATGCTGACAGAAAACCAGTTACATTAAAAGAGCAGCAAGAATATTTGGTAAGCTCGCTGCCTGGGATTAATTTGACTCTATCAAAGCCGTTATTAAAGCATTTCAAGACAATAAGGAATATTGTTAATGCTTCAGAAAAAGAACTGCAGGAAGTTGAGAAGATAGGGCCGCAGAAAGCAAAGCAGATCAAGGATGTGGTTGAAGGAGAGTATAAGGATTAGAAATCTTTATATTTTAATTAATATTTTTCAAAACAATGTTAAGAAGATTCTTTATCTGGCTCGTAAAAAACCTTCTTGTCCTGCTTCTTGTAACATTCATATTCTCCACGGTGGCTTTTGATGTTCCTTACATGGTCAAGGAGCTTTTCAAGGACATTTTTCAATATGCAAGCCCTGATGCCCAAAAAGAGGTTATAGGCAAGCTGACATCAGCATGCTCTTCGCTGGACGGTAAGGACACTTTAGGATCACAGCAAATGCCAGTTGTTTCAATTGATTTCAGCAAGATAGGCTCTTTCTGCAAGGATTATAATTCTGGAAAGATAAAAGAAAGGGAATTTTTCTTTAATGTGATAGGAAGCGCCATTCCTGACAAGCTCGAGACTCCAAAAGCCGGAATTCTGGAAAAATACAATTCTATCGTAGATTTTCTGGATAAAAACAAGATATACTACATTATAACTTTGCTGGCATTATTAATGGTGTTGTATTTATTGGCGGGAAATTTAAATGCATTTTTGGCAATTTTAAGCGGAATCCTATTAAGCATGGGGATTTTAATTTTGCTTCCTTATGCTGCAATAATAGCATATCAAAAATTTTTTGGTTTTGACACAACTTCGATATTGTCTTCATTTTTGCAAGGCAGCTTATCCTTTGATCCGAGGGCAATAATAAGTGTTGTCTTATTGATGATATTGAGGACTTATACAAGCTTTATCATAACTCTTGGGGCTGTGTTTTTGGGTATAGGAATTGCAGGCAAGGTTTACATCCGTAGATTAAAGGAAAATACAAAATCTGGAACAAGAACAGATAAAAAATCAGAAACTATTGCTAAAACAAAAAAAGAAAAACCTAAAGAAAAGCAAACAAAAGAAGAAGAGGAAGAAGCGTACAAGCACAGGGATAGAAGCACAAAAGAGATTCTGGACGAGCTGGAGGAGATGCATAAGAAAAAAGCAAGTAAAAAGGAGGAATAAGAATCAAAAATTTTGTAGAAATCTTTTTTCCCTTTTTAAGTATCCGTATGTAATAGGCAAACCCAATTTTTGATATAAGTCTCTCATTGAGGTATACCTATTCAAACTTATCCTAAATTTTCTTTGAATCTGTTTACCAGTAGGTTTATTTCCTTTTGATATTTCTTCTTGCATATATAACAAAATTTTGTTAATGTGGTATTCTAAATACCTGTCAGTATTATTATATTTATGAAAGTGTAATTTACTTAAAGGTATTGGTATATTTGCAGCTTTATATAAATTAAAGATACTACCAAAATACGTATTGGTAAAAAGCCCCAAATTTTTCCTTATTATAATGTGGTCAATTTTCTTACCTTCTTTATGCAGTTTTTGAACAAACTCAATTATAGTTTTCTTTTTAATTTCTCTTTCATTAGTATCTATATGAATAGGCTGGTTTCTAATGTATTCTAAATCATTTAATAATTCTGCATTTACTAACTCTTTTAATTTAGAATAATTAATGATCTCTGAATTATCAACTTCGACATGACTATTTTTTATTCTGTCTGTTGTTGTGATTAGGATGATTCTTTCTAATCTCTCACTTTTAACAAATCTTGCAAGTTGTCTAAAATGTCTTTCTTTGAGTATTTCATATTTGTTAACGGCTTTAATTTCAATACCTACAAGTTTACCTTCATTATCTTTAGCTAATATATCGACACCATGTTCATAAGTTCCTCTGGTTTCAATTAGATTTAATTCTAATTTAGGTAGTATTTGTATCACGATACTAGTAAGAATTTTTGCTTTTCTATTTTTAATTTCTTGGCTATTTTTCATCTTGTATTTTATTCCGGCTTCTTTATATAACTCTTCAACAGAAGAAAATAAGTAAGGAGTCATTATAAGATGGAATTTCTTTTGTATATATGGAAGTGAAGGATAATGGCGATTTTTAACTTCTATCTTGACATAATTTATCAATTCTTTGCGCATTTCTTCCCTGCATCCATTTGGTCTTTTAAATGGGACATCCAAGAAGTCTACTCCTAATTGAGGATAAATATCTTTAAGATTAATTCTCCAAAAGCCTATGTTGAATTTACTTAATAATTCCCTATAAGAAGGATAATTTCCATTTTCTATTTCTTTTTTAACATATTCTATAACTTCTTTTTTCCTAGTTTCTCTTTTTTCAAGTTTATTTTTAATGTCTTTAAAATTCATTTTAATCACTCTCCAAAGTTTTTTATTTTACCAAGACTTTGGAGTACAAAGAAAAAGAGAATGTTAAGCGAAACTGCATAATTGATTTTCTGGCAAAGCCGAAAATCATTATTTGGCAGTTTTGCGTGTTCTC
>CAZLGX010000066.1:0-6570 GCA_964559395.1 uncultured Methanosarcinales archaeon | reverse complement strand
GAGGTTCATATCTGCATTATAGCCAAGGATATATTTAAATGTTTGGTGATTTTAATTTGGTTTTTTCAAATTTCTTTACTTTTACAAGAACTAAACTGTCATATCTCCGCTCATCTCTTTGAATTTCTAGATAGATCTTAATTCTCTTACTTTATCGCGGAATCTTGAAGTTATTTCATCTTCAAATTCTGCAGAAGATCGTCTTAAAGCTTCCATAAAATAATCTATATTTCTTGGCTCAAGAGTTACTAATTCATGTGCCAATAAATTTCTATCAGCTTCAGTTCCTAATACTACCATATTCCAAGCCACACCTGCGAAATTATAAGGGGATGCTTGATTAAATACTTGTGGAAGCATTTTAATTGCAGCTGAATAATCAAGCCTAAATAAAGCATAGAAGGCATTTTGAATGAGATCGTAATGAAATTCTCCATTAGTTATATATTTTAAAAATAAAGCTTTAGCTTGGTCTTTTCTTTCTTGCGGAAGTGCAGGGTCATAATTCATTGCAAAAACATTCAAAAGCCTTGCTTCTCCATCTAAAGAAAAATAAGGAGGAGTAATTGAAGGATCACCTTTACTTAGTAGAAGATCCAGCGCAATGGGACAAGATTGTCTATCTTTGCCCCATTCCAAAAGAAATCCCAATCCATTAACGTAATCGAAAGTATTTTCACCAGACGGAATTTCATGAGCTAGCTCTCCCAAAAGTTCTCTGGCAGCCCCAAGAATTTCTTCTCTATAGGTATTTCCTGGATTATTAAAACGTACACCAGCAAAATATAAAAGTAAGGATTCTGGAGGTTCAGGTGGGAGTGAATAGTGTAGTTGTATTGTCGGACCACGGCCAATTAGTATTCTATCCCTCACGAATTCTTTCATTTTTCCATTTTCTATTATTCTTTCAAGATCTGGTCTAAATGATTCGAATTGATTATCCATGACTTGAAATAGGGGTTTTTCCAATATTTAAATCTTTCGCTTTTTATTATTAGAGGGTAGTGATTTATCAATCCACCGTATAATACATTCTTCTATTATTCTTCCCCTTGTTCTCAACAGAAACAAGACTTATCTTACCTATCTCAGATGTATTCTTAACTTGTGTCCCACCGTCTGCCTGCAAATCAATTCCTGGAATTTCAACAATCCTTAATTCATTAACTTCTGGCGGCATGACAGCAGCTAGCTTTACAACTCCAGGTATCTTCAATGCCTCCTCTCTAGGCAAGAAGTAAATCTTAACATCAACTGCTTTTTTTACCCATTCACTAGCCATGTCTATATATTGCTGTATCCTGTCCCGGTCTAGCACATCCAAAGAGAAATCGATCCTTGACTTATCAATGCCAAGCTGGTTGCCTGTGCATAACGCTTTTGCCTCATTATATAAAATAGCATCAATTATATGGGCTGCTGTATGCATTCTCATTAAGCGGTATCTTCTATCCCAGTCAATCTTGCCAGTAACTTTGTCACCAACTTTTAATCCGGGCTTAGCCACTTCATGGCTTATTTTACCCTCAAACTTGCCCGCATAAACGACTGAGTATTCTGAACTATTACTAATCATTACTCCAGTGTCATGAGGTTGACCGCCCCCGGACGGATAGAAAGCTGTCTTATCCAAAACTACATACTTATCATGATTAACGCTTTCAACATTAGCTTCAAATTCTTTAAGATAAGAGTCGGTCATGTAGAGTGCGTTTTTCATTTGAATCAAGAGAAAAAAAGAAAAAATATCGGAATTAAATAACTTCCGATTAAATTAATCCTCCGCTAATGACTTAATTGCCTTTAAAGCAACAACAACAGCTGCTGGTGCTGCCAACACGCCTATATTTACAACTATATTTTGCAGCCATGTTCCAACATTTGGAACCAATCCATCGATAACATCTAGTTTAGCATAACTAGTTGCCATTAAAGCTATCGCAGCAATTAAGAAAGGAGTTGTTTCTTTCTCAGTTATGTTCAACAAACCCACAACCAATCCTGCTATTACCAGCACTAGGGTTACAGTTCCTTCCCATTGGCCAGATTTGACAAAAGCAAACACTACTGCCAGTGCCAAACCAAAAATGAATGACCACTGCCCTAATTTACTTGCCATTTAAAATCCACCTCCAGTTTTTAATTTAATTAAGATGTAAAACATCGTTGGTATATAACTAATATTTAAAATTTTCTACGCGTCAAGAGTATTGAAAAAATTTAACAGAAAATGAGTGTTCCAATAACTAAAAAAGGTTATTTTGGACTTATTTTAGGAAAAAAAGGTTAAATTGAGCTTTTTTCTTGGTAAATTTTCCGAAAGCTTTATATAGTGGGCTTTTCAAGGTATATATTCTAAGTACTGTGTACTTAGGGCATCAGTTGTATGCCTGGTTCACTAGGAGGTGAAACCAAATGGAAAAACAGGGCGGCAAATACTCCTTTATAGCAGGAGTGGTTATTGCTGTATTACTTGGGTTGGCAATACCAGCACTAAGTGCGGCAAAAGAGTGGTTATTTACCATTATGGTAGTTTTAGGCCTAGTGGTAGGATTCCTGAATATATCAGGAAAGGAAACCAAGGACTTTTTATTGGTTACAGTTGCTTTGGTAATAGTAGCTTATGCAGCAGGCGCCCAGATCGACTCTTGGGCATCAGAAGTTCAATTTATTGGAAAATACCTAACAGGTATCTTCAGTAACATTGTGGCTTTTGTGGTTCCGGCAAGCGTAGTAGTCGCATTGAAGGAAACATGGGACCTTGCAAAAGGCGAGTAAAGCACTATTTTTTTTTATTTTTCTCTTAAACTATCTTAAATTATAAATAGTCAGTTAAATTTCCGGCTTTTATGAAAATATTGCCAAATATGGAAATAAAAGACTTAACCTTATACTTTGATTCTGTCTTAGTGCTTGCAGATGTGCACATTGGCTATGAAGAGGTTCTTAACAAGCAAGGTGTTTTAGTTCCGAGAACCCAATTCGAAGAAATAATGAAAAGAGTTGAAAGTATATTCAAGCATATGAAAGGTAAAAAGATTGATAGGATAATAGTGAATGGTGATTTAAAGCACGAGTTTGGTTCCATATCTGAGCAGGAGTGGCGAAATACCTTAAAGTTCTTGGATTTATTGGCAAGGCATTGCAATGAGATTATATTGATAAAAGGCAATCACGATAGTATCCTGGGGCCTATTGCCAGAAAAAGAAATGTAAAGACAATGGATAATATAATCATCGGCGATGCGCTGATTACGCATGGGAATATGATTCCTAACAAGGAATTGCTGAAAAAGGCGTCTACTATTATAATAGGCCATGAGCATCCCGCAATATCATTAAAAGATGGCCCTAAAACAGAAACCTACAAATGCTTCCTGAAAGGAAAGTACAAAAGAAGAGACTTGATAGTGCAGCCATCTTTTAATACCTTAATAGAGGGCACAGATATTCTAAGAGACGGTATATTAAGCCCATTCCTGCGTCAAAACCTCGACAATTTTGATGTTTTTGTTGTTGAAGACAAGGTTTATAATTTCGGGAAATTGAAGAAACTAAAATAATTACAACTTTTTAGTAACAAAATAATAGAAAGATTTAAATTACGCGTATAATTTTAAGATTCTATGCCACAACCGCATACTCATTATATCATTACCGAAATAGCCATGTGTGAAGTAGTTCCGAATCTTTGGAAAACTTACAGTAGTCTACCTGGCTCTGACTCATTCTGGAATGATCTATTCTATATGCTCGATTTGCAGTCTACAATTGCTGGCAAAACTCGTTTGCCACAGGGCCTCCTAAATAAATTACCATTTGTTTCTCCCAACTACCCAGAACATGATTATAGCGTTGTATCAGATATAATGCACTGGGAGAACTCATTAGAAGCGGTGCGCAATGATATGGATTATATTAAGAATAAGACTGCTTTAGGCACGGAAGAAAGAGATAAGCTAAAAGCTGCCCTATATAGAAAAATTGGCCATGCTATTCCTGATATAAGGTTACACCCGGAGATTTACAGGCGCACCAGAGATCATTGGAAGATACATACTAAAGAAGCATATGACAGGCACAAGCAAAATGAAACTAGAAAAGACGCCTACCTCTTGGGTACAGTCGGTCATGATCCATATAGTTATCATTATGCTCGCAGAGTATCTTCAGGCACTACTCTTGATGAAGAGGTAATTAGGTTTTTGAAAGCTGGGCTTAGGACTACCTACGCCGGAGTGTTTGATAAGTATAGTTTAGATTATGATACAATGTTAGGCAGGTTTGAAGAAACATTCAATAATCCATTAAGGAATGCGTACAGGCATTATATTAACGCGGTTACATTATTATGGGAAAGGCAAGTCGCAAGAATACTTCCGCAACGAGTCAGTGCATTAGTACCGACAACCGGTTTTAAAGCAAAAGAAATAGCAGATTTTGACCCCTTAAGAAGAGAAAAATGGATGAAAAGCAAAAATCCCGACATGCCTGATTATTCTTTTAGAGAACTTGTTGATTTGTCTATACGAGAACTAACCGCGGTAATCAGAGTGATTGAACAATTTTTTAAAACTGAAGGTATGACGGCAAGAGAGTTTATAGCAAAATACGGTTCATCCGTGCCTTTCTTGCAGCAAAATTGGAATCTCGATACAGGATTGCCTGTCAGCATGAATGATGATCTGCTTGAAATTGATAAAAAACATGGCATTAGATCTGGCCTAATTGCACAAATAGATACACCACCTATGGAGATTCCGAGCTTAGAGGATATTGCAAATTTCGGTTTGGATTGTCTAGGCAACACTTACAGGAATCTAGAAAGCCTACCGCAAATCAAATCACCCCTTATACAACTTTCCCAACAAATCTGATTTTGTTATAACTCCAACAAGTTTGCCTTCTCCAGATACAACCACCATGGGGAAATGCCTTAACAAACTGGAAACTACTTGAATAGGCGTGGATTTTGATACTATTGGAGGAGCTTCCTGCATTATGTCATTGAGCTGGGTAGATTTTGTATTTAGCATTGCGTCCAGAATAGTGGATTCGGACACCATCCCTATCAGCTTATGGTTGTCTATCACTGGCAGTTGGGAAATCTGGAACTTCTTCATTTTTGATATCACATCTTTCATTGAATCGCTTGGGCTTACACTAATCATCCTGCTTGTCATGATTTGTTCAGCCTTAACCTCTTCTTTTTTCTCGAGCTCGCTCAAAGCAGCAAATATCTTCTTTGTCTTAGTGTAAGTAGGGTCAATCCTGCCTGACTCTATCTTAGCAATAAGCGACTGAGACACTCCGGCTATGTTTGCTAGCTCTGTCTGCGTCAACTCGAGTTTCTTCCTGATTTTCTTGATTTCCTCTAACTCGTATGTCATTTTTTGTTGATTATTTTATTTGCAGTCAATTTTTCATTAATCACTTTTTATGGCGGCAAACACGGCTTTTGAGTCAATTGTGAGCGAGTTCGTGTGACATGCGAGAGTTCGCGTGAAATGCGAAAGCTCGCCTTTCGCTCGCTTATTTACCACGCTCACTCATTTCCAAGCTCACTCGCATTTCACGCAAAAGCCTACTCACAATAACGGCATAAATCCGTTAACCCTTTAATCAAGTTGGATTTCGCTTCGCTCAATCCAACGAATTTGCTTGCGAACGAAGTGAGCACTCGGAACCTTGTGTTCCGCAAGGCGTTAACTGACTTTGCGGTTATCTGCATTCGATTTGCCGCCATACGATTAAAAATTCTAATAACATGGATGAAAACTGAGTGCAGAGGATTTTTCCATGCAAAGTGTCAAAAATCGCCAAGATAAATAAAGTAATTGTTGCGATTTTTGAGCATGCTCGGAAATTTTTGCAATTTCCAATGGATAATAAAAATTTCCGACATGTGGAAAAATCCTTTGCGAATAGACTTTCTCAGAGAAAGCCGTGTTTGAATCCTATGTTGTTATTGGAATTTTTGTAATTTTCCTACATATTTGTTATCATTACTTATATTTAAAATTATTCCTTTTGGAATATTTCTGGCACAAAGTTTTTAAAATCAAAGAATATTAAGCTTGCCTAATGGGTATTCTGAATAGGTGAGGTGGGCGAGAATCAAGTTCAAATGCAAAACGGCCAAAATTTTATAAATTGTATAATGGAGGTTTAAAATGACACAAATAAGCTATGTTACATCAGAAAGCGTAACGGAAGGACACCCCGACAAGTTGTGTGACCAGATAAGCGATGCAATTCTTGATTCCTTATACGCGCAAGACCCTTATTCTAGGGTTGCTGTTGAATGCTTGACAACAACAGGATTGGTTGTGGTGGCAGGAGAAGTTTCAACCAGAGGCTATGCAGATATACAAGGCATTGCAAGAAGAACTTTGCAAGAGATAGGTTACACAAATCCGCAATTTGGAATTGATTGCGAGGATGCAGGAGTTTTGGTAAGCATTCATGGACAAAGCCCAGATATTGCGCAGGGTGTAAATGAAGGCTTAAATAAGGAGCAAGGCGCTGGCGACCAAGGAATGATGTATGGGTTTGCGTGCAATGAGACCC
>CAZLGX010000065.1:0-6585 GCA_964559395.1 uncultured Methanosarcinales archaeon | reverse complement strand
TTAATTAATTTACTATATTTTCGACATATTAAACTAATTACCGCAATTTACGATATGATGATGGTTATGATTTCCGAAAGCAAATATTTGACAGTTTTTCCATTAGGCAAAACAACGTCCAATAGTATTATTCCAATTTTATGAGATCCAATGCCAAGACGCGTGGCCGGGACAGACTCATTAATAGAACCAGTCTCGGTTTTTCTAATTCCAGCATGTAGTTCTTTTAGTCTATTTGTCTCTGGAACATGTTCAAATAACTTGTAAGATACTGGCATTCTCACATTATTAATTTCAGCATTAATATTTATGAACTCGCTAATTTTAAAGGGTTGGTTAGGCTTTGGATAATTAATTATTATCACATTTTCTTGCTTAATTTTCTCTTTTTCTCGTTTTTCAATCGCTCCTATACGCTTTTCATTTTTTATCTGAGAATATTCACGCGGCGGAGTTAGCTCAGGAGGTGGATCTCCCTGCAGCCTGATGTACCCCCGCTGGTCAATCTCATACCAGCCGCTACCGGAACGCCGCTCGACAAGCTTGCACGGACGGTAAAGCTCAACGAACCTGATAATCTGCGGATTCGACACGAATCCCGAAAACATGTATCGAACAAGTACCATTATTAGGAGGCTTCCCTCGAAGTAGCCGCGATCGAAAGGCGCGATGAGGAGGTGTTGTGAGGAGGTCGTCCGATAACATAACCAGCCACCGGCCTCCAGGGCCTCGAACTTCAGCTCTGAACTCTTGTTCTTTTCGAGCCATCCGAACTCAACCTTACCTGGCAATTGCGACAGCATTTTCTTAATTTCGTTACGGGTGTTATCTAAGTTATTATCCCAGCAGTAGTTAATGGCTGAACAAAACAATTCTTCATCCGAGATAAGACCAGATGGTGTTTGTTCAAATTTCTCTTCTTTTAGTTTTTTAACAGCTTTTATAAGCTTTTCAATTAGTCTTTTACTTGGCTTTGATACCTCATGCCTACGGGCACTTATATTTGCCTGAAGCAGATTTAAATTCAAGAATATAATGGCTTTAGAAAAGTTTTCATTTTCTAATAATTTAATTAATACGTCGAAAAATTCCTTTTCTAAGGGCTCTAATTCCATGCCTCTTCTGCTAATTATTTCTTTTAACCTTTGTATTATTGATTCAACCATTTTTCATTCTTTTAAAAAATCATCTAAAGCTTGGTGTATTTCATCTTCAACACTTGTTTCTGCTCGGCGTCTTTTAAGAGTAACTTTCACATGATCTTCTGGTGTTTGACCACGAAGTCCGCGAATTTCAGCGACTAACAATGCTTCACCATCTTGCAATTCTTCACTGACACTATTTTGAGAGGTATCAGTTTCTCTGCCTAGATGAATTATTCCTGGGAACAATATATGTTTTTGATAGATATACCATATAAATCTAAACTCATATTGGTCTTTACTATTGATTCTATCTACATAAGAAGATTTTCCTTTTGCTTCAGCTTTCAATGGACCAATTCTTTCTCCAATGTAGAAAGTATGTTCTTTGTCTTTTTCTGGTTTTATTATTTCAACGCTTACATCTTCAAGTTTGGGTTGTATTTCTGGCTTTCTTTCTGGTTCTTCAAGAGGTTCAAATATTCTAGGCCCTCTGGGCAATTCTGGTCTTGGTGGAGCTCCTAATTCTGTAGGTCCTCTAATTCTTTTCTTAACTATTACTTCTCTTTTATCGCTTGCAAAAACTTTCCTCACCTCCCCAACTTTAGGTACCCCTGCTACTAACTGTTCTAATTGAACAATAATCTTGGCTTTTTTGTTAACTTGAAATTGTTCCCCTATAGGTAATCCCGACATTCCAGAAATTCCAGAATGAATGTTAATTCTATTTTTTCTTATTTTTCCTTGTTCAATATACCATTGGAATGTCGCATTAGGAGGAATTTGCCCAATGAATTCAGCTTCAAGTTCGACATGCTCCCCGATATAAACTTCGGCATTTTTCTCCGGTTTTTTTATTGCTAAAACTATTTCTTGGGGTTTTCTGGCTTTTTCTCTCTCTTCCAATCTTCTTTTCAAACGGCTTAGAAGTTCATTTTGAAGATTTATTTTTCTGATTATTTCTGTCACAGCTGCGTTCTCGCTTCCTACAAAATTGACTAATAAGCCCTCTTCTTCTTTGAATCTATTGAATTTTTTCTTTACAAGCTCAACAATATTTTTTTCTTCAAGCAATTTTTCAATATCTTCTTCCAATCTGAAAACATTTGTTTCTGAATTGTATATGCGCATAATAAGCAATAATATCCCTAACTCCTTAACGTCTCTTTTTACAAATTTCTCTCTTCCCCTAGTAAGAAGCAATTCAAGAGCTCTTCTAATTTTCTCTTCCGGAGTTATTCCTTGCTCACCTGCCATTGCGACCTCCCCTTAGTAATCTCAATAATTCCAGTTCTGCATCCTTTAACTCCTTTAATCCGTCAATAAATCTAAATTCCTCGTGCAAAAGATCCTCTATTTCTTTATGCTCTTTGAGAAGGGTTTTCCTTCCTTTTTGCGTAAAAAGCATTGCAGGATCTCTTCCCTCTTTTGTAAGCGCATCAAGGTAAATCCTTGCTTTGTCAGCACTCTGCAAAATTTTACTTCTTTTGAAACTGGCATCATCTATTTTTCTTGTTGCCTCAGTGGATTTGCTTATAATCCTATCAATTATGCTTTCAATTCCCTCCCTTCTAAAGCTCAGCTTCAGTTTCTTAACTGCTCCAAATGATGATTTTATTTTGGAAAATTTCCCTTTTTTGTATATAAATATTAATATTCCGATAACAATAAATAAAACCAATCCCCACGGAGAATCTAGAAGCGCTGCTCTCATTACTTTGACATCTTCTGTGCCGGATTTAGATTGCGGTTTTGCCGCTTCTTTATTGCGAAGATATTGCCGCAATTTAGGGGCGGCATTTTGGTCTATAGTTGCGTCTGGCCAGAGCGGTTCTCGTCTTTTTAAAGTTCCATCTTTATCGTAATAATTTTCCCGAGTGATTGTTTCATCTGGATAGCCCAAATCAATAAACCCAAATAAGGATCTTCTTCTCTTTAAAACTTTCTGGCCATTTTCTTCAGCAGGATAATAAGTTTCTCCCCCTTTTTGTTCCATTTTCTGTTCTTTTATTCTGTTTTCTGCATTAGCATATTCCTCTTGTGTTTTGTAATTTCTAGGATTTAAGTCAAAAAAGTCGCCAATAGGGGATGTTGTAATTTCAGAAGGAGCGACAGCCGATGGTGCCGCAGTTGGACTTGGTGTAGGAGTTGGACTTGGCGCTGGAGCAGGAGTTGGCTGAGGGCTAGGAGTTGGAGTTGGAGCTGGCGATGGTGTTGGACTTGGTGCAGGTTGAGGAGATGGTGTTGTAGTAGGCAGTGGCTGTGCTGATGGTTGTTGAGGCGTTGGTAATTCTATATCCTTTTGTGTTTTTTCCTTTTCTTTCAGGATATTGACATAACCATTCTCATCAATAACTGAATCACGATTTAGCCTATCTATACCAAGACTTGATTCTTGTCTCTTTAAAACTGGATTTCCATCTTCTTCCTCTATATAATAAGTGTTTTGACCTATCCTTCTTGGTGATTGTCCTGCACTAATGACTGCTTGGTTATAGTCTCCTTGTGTTGAGAATTGTTGAGGGCTAACTCCAAATATTCTCCCCAATACAGATTCTTTAATTTGAGCCTGAGCCGGTGGAATCTCTGCCAGCTGTTTCCCTACTGGTTCAGGTTGTTGTGGACTCGGATGAATCACTTCCAATCTATTATCCTGAACAGCTGGCCCAGTCGGCGTTCCTCTAATCCAATCAGGAACTCCAGGAGCATAATTAAAGCTGACTGACTTTATGTTCTCCCATAAACCGCCAACATAGCTGCCAAATCCTGCTGCCAAGCCCTCTCCCTTGGAAACTGCGCCTTCGCTTACTCCAGAAATATCAGGCAATCCAAAATAGCCGCATAAGAATTGCAATAGGAAAAATATCAATGCAGTGATAATCAATGCAACAATAACTCTTCCAAACCTGTTTTTTATGCCTTTCAATAAAAACAGCAAAATCACGAATATAATCAAATACAAAAGCCAGTTTATTTCACAATAGCCCTGCAACAAAGCCAACGGCAATAAAGCAAGAGCCAATGCAAGTAATACTCTCCATGGCTTTTCCTGCACGCCTTTCAATAGCCACAATAAAAACAGGAACAAAAGCAAAAATATAAGCCAATTTACATAAGGCAGCAACAATGTTATTGAAAATCCAGCCAGCACCAACAAGAATGCAGTAACTAGTCCAAGCAAAATTACAATTACTCTTTCAGGCTTTTTGACTTCCTTAAATACATTCTTTGCGCCAACCATGTAGAGTGAAACAAAAAGTATTGAAAACAAAAAGAAATCTATAGCATTCGAATACGGCTCATATTGGCTTAACTCAAAGAAATTGCCAATTGCAACTAATGAATTGCCAAATATCTCGGCTATTGTTCTGGCGTATGTTATATTTATCAGTAACATAAACATAACTGCCATCAAAAATGCAATTCTCAATCCTTTTATGTTAAATTTTGGCACATCTACTCCGTTATACTTTCCTCAGTTGATAGGGTTAAATCCTCAAAATAGCCGCTCATCAATGCTATAATCAAAAGCATAATCAATAAAGCCAAGACAAATCTGTAAAACTTGCTCTGCACGCCTTTGAGCACAAACCATAATACCAAAAACAGCAAAAAGTACAATACCCAGTTTACATAGGGTATAAGATTGCCTATTGAAAATCCAGCTGATACAAGCAAAAATGCAGTCAGCAATCCAAGCATCACAGCAATAGTTTTCTCTGGCTTTGACACCTGCCTTAGCCCATACCTGACTCCAATTAGATAAATAGAAATGAATAATATGGAAAAGAACATAAAATCTATAATGCTGGCATA
Organism: uncultured Methanosarcinales archaeon; assembly: GCA_964559395.1. Lineage (GTDB taxonomy): Archaea > Nanobdellota > Nanobdellia > Woesearchaeales > GW2011-AR4. The sequence continues at coordinate 1,627 of CAZLGX010000065.1, read as the reverse complement.
AGCCTCATATTGATTAGATTCAAAGAAATTGTTTACAGCTACCAATCCATTTGAAATGCTGTCGCTCAAAGGGGCAGCATAAGATAAAGTCGAATACAACGCTGCTAATCCCAAATAAATCAACAATCTTTTTGAATATTTGCCTATTTTCATTTTAATACACCTGCATGCAGTTTTTAATTATATTGACTAGTTTGTCCTCTCCAAATACCACAAATCCCTTTTTCAGAATCTGCAATAACTCAGAGTCTTTTTTTCTGAATAATGAAATCACTTCATCTTCAGTTTTTGAAATAACATTTATGTTTGGAATTGCCAAATCCAGAAAAGTCATGCTGTCAGTTATAATAAATAGGGATTTCTTGTCAAAAATAGCACATTTTGCTTGTCTAAAATGTTCAATATTGATATCTATTTTTTCATCAGAATAAATCAAAATAACCGCGGCAAGATGCTCTGCAATCCTGTTTTCAAAATTTATCGAATAAAACAATCCGGTGCCTAATTTCTGGCCAACAACAATATTCTCTTTTTCCAGCTTCTTCAATATGTTAAAAACCCCAGCAGGACTAAACCCCAATTTCTGCGCTAAGCTTCTTATTGTAAGCCTCTCAGCGAAATTTCTAACTAGAAAATTGATTACGCTAAACTCGTTATCGGATAACGATATCATGTTTATTTTTACTAAATATTCATCTATTATTTTTTATATGTTATCTGATTTTTATATATAAATATACTTTTATTCAAAACTAATGTTTATTATTTTTAAATCTTTTGGTTTTGTGATATAGAAAACAATTTATATTGGTGATTTTAAGATTACAAAAGGAGGTCTTAAAATGGATCCAACATGCCATGCAGGAGCATGCAGTAAATGCTGGGCAGCAAAATATGTAGTTATTGGATTAGTGCTAATTGCTAACCAGCTATGGTTTAAATGGGATATATGGGTACTGATAGGAGCATTGCTTGTTCTGAAAGGCGTGCTAAAATTTGCCATGCCCACATGTCCAGACTGCAAGCCAATGCCAGCTAAAAAAGGTAAGTGAACTCGTTGGGACTGGGAAAAGGTGAGCTAGGTTACTTATGAACCTCGCATGTCGCTGCCCAACTTGATTAAGGTATAGGCGGACTTTGCCGTTTTTTTTGATTAAGTTTTTATACACTACTTTTTTCTATTGTTATTTATGGAACCAATAAAAAAAGTTATAATTACAAGGCAGGGTAGGAAATTCTTTGCAAAAAATCCTGATGAAGACTTGCATACCCAGTACGGGTTCATCAAAAAAGAAGACCTAAACAAAGCAAAAGAAGGCGAAATGCTTAAATCAAACACAAACAAGGAATTCTTTATTTTTAACCCTTCCTTTATTGATTTATACAGAAAAATTAAGAGGGACGCGCAGATTATTCCATTAAAGGATGTTGGATTTATAATCGCAGAAACAGGCATAAACAAAGAAAGCAGAGTTCTTGACGCAGGCTCTGGCTCAGGCGCTTTAGCTTGCTTCTTGGCAGCAATAGCAAAGGAGGTTATAACTTATGAAATTAGAGAAGATTTTATTGGGGTTGTGAAACAAAATATAGAATTTCTTAATTTAAAAAATATAAAAATAAAAAATAA
>CAZLGX010000064.1:0-6633 GCA_964559395.1 uncultured Methanosarcinales archaeon | reverse complement strand
GCCTTCATCCTGAAATCGTTCAAAATATTCATATAAGCAATAAAAGCTTCATAGGGGCTGTCATAAGGGTTGAAATATTTATGGACATCGCCGTCATTAAACCATTTTGTGCACATGTAATAGAAATGGTCGCTTGTCTGCAGTTTTCTCCATTCTTCGAGCAATGCGGGATTTTTCGACAATTTAACATGCGGCTCAAGGCTGTAAATCTGCCTCATCGCCTCATTTTGCATCTTGTTGCCGAGCCATGCGCTTAAGTCCCTCTCTATATCAGCCCAGCTGACAAAATGCGGAAAATCGAGCTCTGCAACCGCATTATATTTCGAAATTGCTTCGCTCGGAGTCACAAAATCGTTATCTGGGTGCTTTAATACCTCAAATGGCAGATACCTTAAAAACTCAAAAATGCCCTTGTCTTCCCACTGATGCTCGCCGAATGTCTCATAGTCCATGAATAGATTAACTACGTTGCCGTTGCCGTTTATATTACTAACCCAATCTGCGAATTTTGACGCTGTTAATGGATATTCTTCCCATCCCTTCTCTGAAAACCTGAACGCTATATCGTCTGAAAGCCTATAGTTTTTTAAGAGCACTTTTATTTTTTTCAATCCTTTTGGACTGTAAATGAAGTTAGGGCTTCTCCATTGCAGTATGTGATCAGCGCCTTCTGCCAAAATTCCCTTATAGCCCATTTTCTCTATAAAAGATGCCAAGTCATTATTGTAAACGAGCTCTGTGTTCCTGAAAATTCTCGGCTTATAGTTGAACAGCTGCCTTATTTTTTTGTTATGCAATTGAACTTGCTCCTTAAACTCGTCTTTTGAGTACAAGAAAGATAGTGTATGATGATAGGTTTCATCAATGATTTCAACGCAGCCAGTGTCTACTAATTGTTTGAAGCTGTCAATAACTTTTGGGGCATATTTCTCAAGCTGCTCAAGAACAATCCCTGTCATGCTGTAAGAAGCCTTGAATTTGCCGTCTGTTTTGCTTATTAAGTCTAGTATCATCTTATTCGTTGGAAGATAGCACTTGTGTGTGATTTTTCTTATGATTGCCTCATTTTTGTGCTCGTCAAAATAGTTATTGTGGTGCCCAATCTCAAATACAGAGTACCTTCTAAGCCTTATAGGCTGGTGCACCTGGAAATAAAAGCAAACGCTTACCATTTTAATTTTTGATTTTTATTCTTATATTTAACCTTTGCCAATTAATTGGTTATAAACTTTAATGCATTTCTCTGCAGGCACGTCCCAATTCAATTTATTTACCTCTAAATATCCGCTCTCTTTTAAAGATTCATGCAATGGCTTGTACCTCAATAATGCTATTATCTTGTTGCTTATCTCGTTTACGTCCCAGAAGTCAACTTTCAAGCAATGCCTTATAACCTCTGAGACGCCGCTTTGCTTTGAGACTATCGACGGAGTTTTATTTTTCATTGCCTCTAATGCAGTAATGCCGAATGGCTCTGAAACAGAGGGCATAACATAGATATCAGCCATCTTGTAAGCCCTTTCCACATCATCTTGGTCAAGGAAGCCTGCAAACAAGACTTTATCAGCGATTCCGAGCTCTGCTGCTCTCTCTATCATTCTGGCTTCCATGTCGCCTGTGCCTGCAACTATGAACTTTACATTTTTTTCCTTGTCTAGCACTCTTTTGGCAGCTTCAATAAAATAATCAGGGCCTTTCTGCAATGTGATTCTGCCCAAGAACAAAACAACTTTGTCAGTTTTCCTTATACCAAAAGACTCGTCATAGTAATGCTGCGAGAAATCAACTGCATTATGCACAACCTCTATTTTTTCAGGAGCAACATCATAATGGCCCATTATCTTGTGCTTGGTGAAATTGCTTACTGCAATTATCTTGTCTGCTTTATGCATCCCCTGTTTTTCCATATTATAGACGTATTGGTTTACCTGATGACCGCCTGTCCTGTCCAATTCTGTTGCGTGGACATGCAGCACCAATGGCCTGTTTTTCTTTTTCTTAGCCACTATTCCGGCTCCAAAAGTCATCCAGTCATGGCAGTGTATTACATCAAAGTCCTCTTCCTCTGCAATTTTCTCTGCCGCTAAGGTGTATCTATACACTTCATCAAATAATGTTGAGCCGTATATTTTTGCCTGGCTTGCTGATTTTTTGCTTACAAACTTGTGATAACTGTCAGAAGTCATATACGGCTTTAAAGCAGACGCGATCTTTCTCATTTTTAAATTATGTATATTATTTGCTGTTCTTAATTTAACAAAATCTGCATCGCTTTCAGAAGAGTACGGCAACACAAAAGTTATCCCTACCCCTTTGCTGCTCAGCCCTTTGGTTAAGCCATAGCATGCTGTTCCAAGCCCGCCGCTGCTCATAGGCGGGAATTCCCAGCCGAACATCAAAACTTTCATGTATTTTCCTCGCCGTTTATTTTAATGAGTTTTTTATTTGTAATCTTAATGTTTTTTCCAATATTTTTTCTCAAGTAATCCTTGCCAAATGCAGTAAGCTCGAATATTCTTGCGTAAGGAGAAGTAAATGCCTCTCTAACCAGAAGTTTTCCCATCAGATGTACAAGATGGTTGTCCACTGTCTTCCAGTTGATTCCTGTCTCATTAGAAATCTGGTTGATGGTTTTCTGTCCTGAAGCTAGCGAAATCAGAATAATATTTCTTATTTCCTTAAAAGTCCTCTTTTGATTGATCTCAGTAATATAATACCACCATTACCCTATAATAAATCCACGTTCCATCTACTTTAGTTAGAACATGTATAAATAATTATTGGTTGGGATAAAGCGCTTTTGTTTTGAGGTATTCTGCCTTTCAAGTGGTATCAAATGTTTATAAAGCAATGAATAAATTGTTTACCTAATGGATAAGAAAGCAGACATTTTGTTTGAGGTTTCCTGGGAAGTGTGCAACAAGGTAGGCGGAATATTTACAGTTGTCATGTCAAAGGCCGCGAAAATGGTCGAGGCATATGACAATAATTATTTCATGATAGGCCCTTATTTTGCCTCGCAAGTTGTAGGGCAATTCCAGGAAGAGGTTCCAAATGAGTTATGCAAACAACCATTTGAGGAATTAAAAAAAATTGGTATATTATGCCATTTCGGCAAATGGCTTGTTGAAGGCTCTCCAAATGTGATTCTGATTGACTTTGAGAATTATAAGCACAGGTCCAATGATATAAAAAAAGAGCTTTGGGACTGGTACAAAATTGACTCTTTGAGGGCTCCGCACGACTACGACGAGTCCATTGTGTGGGCTTACACCGCAGGCATGCTGCTTGAAAAATTGTCCAAATGCGCTGCAGGCAAGAAAATTGTTGCGCAGTTCCACGAATGGCTTTCAGGAGCAGGGCTATTATACTTAAAAAAGAAGAATGTCAAAGTAGCGACTGTGTTTACTACCCATGCCACTATTCTTGGAAGAACCTTGGCAAACTCGAATGTTGATTTGTACAACGTATGGGACAAAATAAATCCTGACCAGGAAGTATATAAATATAATATAGAATCAAAGCATCTGATAGAAAAAAATTCTGCTTTCTTTGCTGACGTGTTTACCACAGTAAGCGAAATAACTGGGATGGAAGCATCTTACTTGCTGAAGAAAAGGCCAGATGTTTTGCTGCCGAATGGCTTGGACATAAGCAAATTCCCTTCCTTCGAGGAGGTGGTAATCAAGCACAGGCTACACCGCGACAGGATAAGGGAGTTTATGCTTTGCTATTTCTTTCCTTATTACACCTTTGATCCAAAAGAAACTTTAATTTATTTCCTCGCAGGCAGATACGAATTTCACGACAAGGGAATCGACATATTCATCAAATCTCTCGGCAAACTGAGCGAAAGGCTGAAGCAGGCAAAAACAAAAAAGACAATTGTTGCTTTTATATGGGTGCCTGCAAATTTTAGAAACATAAAGCCAGAAATCCTCGAGAACAAGACTCTCTTCCAACATATAAAGGAAGCTTTGGAGGAGGCCATAGGAGATATCGAAAAAAATATAATTTATTCATTTGTATCTGGAAAGAAAATAAGCAATGAGACTCTATTTGACAATGATTTTCTGACAGAAATGAAAATAAGAGTCGCAAGATTCGTCAAAAAAGGAAAGCCGCCTGTTGCAACCCACGACTTATATAATGAAAATGATGAGATTTTGAAGGCTATAAGTTCATCCGGTCTGAAAAATGAAGAAAGTGATCCTGTAAAAATAATTTTTTATCCCATTTATTTAAGCGGCGCAGATGGCTTGCTAAATCTTAATTATTACGAGGCTATGCAGGGCTCCCACCTTGGAATATTCCCAAGCTATTACGAGCCTTGGGGCTACACCCCCCTTGAGGCAGGCGCATTGGGTGTTTCTTCTGTAACAACTGACTTGGCTGGCTTCGGCAGGTATTTCTGCGCAGAATGCCAGCAATTTGACACTCCTGGGATATTCGTGCTTAAGCGCCTTAACAAAAGCGACGATGATGTTGTGAGCCAGCTTACTGACGTCATGTTGAAATTTGCCAATTTTTCAAAGGAGGAAAGGATTGCAAACAAGCTGCAGGCAAGAAAAACAGCTTCGATGGCTGACTGGAGAAGTTTTGTTAAAAATTACATTGTTGCGCATGATTTAGCTGTCGAGAGAGTGTATAAATAATATTAGTTAAATAATAAAAATTTAGTTACAAAATGCAAGTGATTCATCATCTTGGAATATTAACCGTAAATAAAAATGTGGATGAAAATGTTGGCTTTCTTCTAACGAACAAAAAGGGAAGCTATTGCAGCTTTTTCCGCAAGCCAGCTTCAAGATATTATGGATTTTTTTATTTTGACAAGAAATTAATGAAGATGTACAAGTTTATAGAAAATATTGAAACTGTTGGCTACGAGGATGTTATTTCAATGAAACACGGGTTTTATTTTGCTGAGAGAAAAAAAAACGATGTAATTGAAACTTTTACAATGCCAAAAGGGTTTAACTCCTTGATTTATGAATTGAATTCAGAGAGGGAAATTGATCTGTTGCTCGACTGCAAGGATTCCTACGATAACAGGGAGTGGGGCAGATATTATGAAATTTTTGAGCATGATGATTGTATTGTTGTTAAATTTACAAAGAGAACCGACTCCAAGGAGGATTCCAGCAGCGGAAAGGAAGAATTCAGCTTGTACTTAACAATAAGAAGTGATAATAATTTTTATGAAAAAAATAATAAATGGATTGAAAGGCATTATATTGATGATGAAAAAAGAAATTCTCCTCCATTCAGAAGGTATATATATAATGCCATGAAATTAAAAGGTACAAAATTTGTTTTCTCTATATCGAAAAGTAAGAATAGCGCAATAAAAGAGTCTGATTTTGTATTTGATCATTTAAATGATTTAAAGCAGAAAGAAAAAGAGCATTTCTTTAACATGCTGAAAAATGAAAATATTAAAAGAATAATAACAAATGAAAAATTAAGCAAGGAAATTAAGATTGCTTATGTAAATGCTGCAAATTCTCTCAACAATCTTGCAGTTGAAAATAAAGACTGCTGCGGAATTTTTGCCGGCCTCCCTTGGTTTTTCCAGTTCTGGGCTAGAGACGCTTTAATGTCATTAAAAGCCATTTCAAAAATAAACAAAAATCTTTCCGAAAAAATATTATTAAGCTATTTGGATAATATAAATGAAGACGGCAGATTGCCAAATCTTGTAGGAGAGCATGGCTCAAAATCTCTTGGAAGCGCCGATGCTATTGGATGTCTTTTTTTGAGGTGCAGTCATCTTGTAGATAAAATAAACAAAGACAAGGAAGCGATAAATTCAATAAAAAAGTCAATGTACTGGATTAAGCAAAGCAAGCTTGCAAGCACGAAAAACATAAAGGAGTATATTAAAAGGTGCAATTCAATAATAAGCAAAAAAGAAAACGAATATTACAAGGTGCTTTATGAGATTGAAAATTCCCTTGACAAGTCAATAAATAGGCTGCTGAAATCGCATACAAAAGACAACTTTGATTTTAATGGGCCGAAAGAAACTTGGATGGATACTGATTTTGGAGGAGATGACAGGAAAGGCGCAAGAATTGAGCTGCAAGCATTAAGGCTAAATATGTACAAACTGGCATTTGACCTGACACAAAATCATAAATATAAAGTTCTTGAGAATACCTTAAAAATAAAAATGAGGCAGAAATTCTGGAATGGGAGGATTTTAGCTGATGGACTGAATGACTGGACTGTAAGGCCGAATTTGTTTATTGCAGCTCAGGTATATCCTGAATTGCTGTCGAAAAAAGAATGGGAAACTTGCTTTGAAAATGCAGTGAAAAATTTGTGGCTTGAGTGGGGCGGATTGTCAACTATAGATAAAAAAAATAATTTGTTTTTTGATTGCCATACTGGTGAAGATTCGAGAAGCTACCACAGGGGCGATTCATGGTTTTGGCTTAATAACCTGGCTGCAATTCAATTGAAGAAAATCAATAATAAAAAATTTAATAGACAAATTCAAAAAATAATTTCTGCAAGCACAGAAGATATTTTATGGAAAGGTTGTATCGGTTGCGCTTCGGAATTAAGCTCGGCAAAAGAATTGTCATCCAATGGGTGTTTTAGTCAGGCGTGGAGCAATGCGATGTA
>CAZLGX010000063.1:0-6670 GCA_964559395.1 uncultured Methanosarcinales archaeon | reverse complement strand
TAGCGCCTGACTGGAGCAGTTTAGTTACAGAAATGATGAGCATTTTGCAGGAAGAAGAAAAGTTATTGGAAATAGTCCAGCTTGTCGGCTCAGATGCTTTGCCTGAAAGGCAGCAATTGACATTGCTCACTGCAAGACTAATAAGGGAAATTTTACTGCAACAGAACGCTTTCCACGAAATAGATGCATATTCAGAGCTTAAAAAAACCTACTCCATAATGAAGGTTATACAGTATTTCTCAAGACTTTCAAATACCGCTTTGGATGCTGGCATGAGGCTTCATCAGATTTTGGCGACAAAAGCAAAAGACAGATTAAGTGAAGTGAAGTTTGTCAAGGAGCATGAGAGGCTGCTTACAGAGCTGAGAAACCAGATGGAAAGAGAGCTGAAGGTTTAATGAAGGAGTATAAAACCATTACAAGGATCGCTGGTCCATTAATTTTTGTTGAAAAAACAGAGCCGATAGGGTACGCCGACATAGTGAGAATAGCATTGCCAAACGGTGAAATAAAAAACGGGCAGGTGCTTGACACAAGCGAAGACATTGTAGTTGTGCAGGTTTTTGAAGGCACATCCGGTATTGATGTAGATTCTCGAGTTAAATTTATGGGAGACACCCTAAAATTAAATGTTTCAAAAGACATGCTTGGCAGAGTCTTAAGTGGCTCTGGAAAGCCAATAGACGGCGGGCCAGAGATCATCCCGGAGAAAAGGCTGGACATAATCGGAGCTGCGATAAATCCTTATGCAAGGGCATCTCCTCACGATTTCATACAGACAGGAATTTCAACAATTGATGCGATGAACACGCTAGTTAGAGGACAGAAACTGCCCATATTCTCTGGCTCTGGCTTGCCCCATAATGAAATTGCCCTTCAAATTGCCCGACAAGCAAAAGTGGTCGGCAAGCAGGAAAATTTCGTTGTAATATTTGCGGCAATGGGTATTACATATGAAGAAGCTCAATATTTCATTAATGATTTTAGGCAAACCGGTGCTTTGGAAAGAAGCGTTGTTTTCCTTAACTTGGCAAATGACCCCGCAGTTGAAAGACTTGTCACTCCAAGATTGGCGTTGACCGCAGCAGAATATTTTGCTTATGAGCATGATTCACATGTTCTTGTTATCTTAACTGACTTAACCAATTATTGCGAATCGCTTCGCGAAATAGGTGCAGCTAGAGAAGAAATACCAGGCAGGAGGGGCTATCCTGGATATACTTATACTGACTTGGCAACAATTTATGAAAGAGCAGGAATTATAAAAGGAAAAAAAGGAAGCATTACCCAATTTCCAATCCTTACAATGCCTGGCGACGACATAACACATCCCATTCCAGATTTGACAGGTTATATAACAGAAGGCCAAATTGTTCTGTCAAGAGAATTACACAGAAAAGGAATATATCCTTGCATTGATGTTTTGCCTTCCCTCTCAAGATTGATGAATCTAGGAATTGGGCCTACAAGAACAAGAGAAGACCACAAACAAGCTTCAGATCAATTATACGCTGCATATGCAGAAGGGAGAGATTTGAGAGGACTAGTTGCTATCGTCGGCGAAGAGGCATTAAGCGATAGAGACAAAAGATTGCTTAAATTCGCAGCAGAGTTTGAAGACAAGTTCGTAAGACAAAGAAGAGATGAAGACAGAAGCATAGCAGAAACACTTGACTTAGGGTGGAAGTTGCTTGGCGTGCTGCCGGATAATGAGCTTACAAGAATAAGCCCCGAGTTAAAGAAGAAATATTACAAATCAGCTCAATAAAAATTTTTCATTTTATTTTTAAGAAAATTTTTCATTCCGTCGCTTTGAGCGACAAAATTTACACTCGCCGAAATTTTTTCCTGCCAATAAAATTTCGGCTCGGATTTATTACAATATCAAAAAAATCGAAGATTTTTGGGAATTTAAAAATCATTGATTTTTTAAATAATTTGCGAGGCATTTTTTAGTGACTTGCGTGCGAGAACGCTGGTAGCTGGCGAGCGAGTCAAGACGAGCTTGCCTCGCATTTCACTGCTCGCGTTCAAATCAATCAAAAAATGCCGAGCGTAAAATCATTGTGAGCGTAGCGAACGGAATGAAATTTAAGTTGATTAAATAAATGCAATTTTGAAAATGCCCCAAGATATTAAGCCCACAAGAAGCGAATTGTTAAAATTAAAAAGACAAATCAGATTGGCTAAAAGCGGCTATAATCTGCTCAAGAAAAAAAGAGACGGCTTGATTCTTGAATTCTTTGAGATTCTTAAGAGAGCAAAAACATTAAGGCAGGAATTGGTTGAAGAATATAAAATTGCTTTGGAAAAGATGAATATCGCCAGGGTCCTTGAAGGCGACTTAAAAGTAAAGTCAATCGCAATGGCAATAAAAGATATACCAGAAGTAAAGCTCACAACAAAAAACATCATGGGTGTTAAAGTCCCTAAAATAGAATCTTCTGAAATTAAAAAAGCATTTTTGGAGAGGGGCTATGGTATCTATAATTCATCAGCTATTGATGAAGCTGCAGCCGCTTATGAAAAAGTTCTTGAAAAAATAATTCTTGCAGCAGAAGTAGAAACATCAATGAGGAAGTTGCTTAATGAGATCGAAAAGACAAAAAGAAGAGTAAACGGCCTTGAATTTGTAGTCATACCTAATTTGGACAGGCAGAGATCTTTCATCCAGTTAAGATTAGAGGAAATTGAACGAGAGAATATTTTTAGGATGAAAAGGATAAAGGCGAAGGCATAAAAAAATTTTAATGCTGCATTAAAATTTTTGAATATTATTCAATAAACCCTAATTGTCCCTCTTTGTATCTCCCACCTTCCTACACTTGACGAGCCTCCTTTTATAACACCTTCTCTTTTATATTCTTCAATTCTTTTTTGAGTTTTTTTGAGCTGCTCTATAAAGTATTTTGCAATCTTGGTTTCTCTGCCTTCAATAGATTTCGCAATAGCAGAACCGTATGCTCGGTTATTTTCACTGAAAAATATCACTGGCATGAAGAAGGAATTGAGAAGCAACGCATTGAACAATATTCTTCCAACTCTGCCGTTTCCATCCTGAAATGGGTGTATTTGCTCGAATTTCCAATGGAGCTTAAGTGCAAGTATTGGAGGATAAGTTTTTTTTCTCATCTTATTGAGCCATGTCATTAGTCTTTTCATTTCGCTGCTGACCTGCTCTTTTGGAGTTGTGATTGAGGTTATCCCGCCTGCGCCAACAATGTTGTTTTCACGCTTGTATTTTCCCGCAATATCATCCTCCAAGCCTTGGAATAATATCTTATGAATCTTTTTCACAGATGCAGTATTCCATCTCATTCTCCTTGAGAAAGCGAAATTTAAAGCATCAAAAGAATTTACAATTTCCCTATCAAGCTTATTTCTTGGCTTGCGCTTTTTGTTAATTATCCTTTCAATATCATGCCTTGTGACTTTAGAGCCTTCAGCCCTATTGGAGTTTAAAACAAAAAGAACAATAAACAAGTCCTTAAAAAGCTTGAAGTCATTTGCGCATAACTCATGATTGAGGTAATGATACCAACCTCTTGCTTTTTCTATTTTAATTATACCGTTCGGAGGAAAATAGGATTTTATTTTTTCGTCAATTCTTTTGATAGCAAGCTCGCTTATCTCATCAAAATATTCTCTGAGTTTATACTTCAAGTCCTCAGGCAGATTCCTTCCTAAATATCTTGTAAAAATTATTTTATCTCCGTTAGCAGCAATAAATGCGAACTCAAAATAATAATATTCTATTCCCTTGATTATCTTTTTTCTGATATATTTCATAAGAAATAGTTAGGCGTAGGATATATATAAATTTTTCTGTATTTTTTACAATATTCTATAATTTCAGTCTTAAAGTTAACTTATTTTCTATGCAAAAAATCTGTATTAGTTAGGCGTAAAACTAATATATTTTTTGCGTTTAGCAAAAACATTAGAAAAATTTTTAATCTCAGATTAAAAATCTTTTATTCAATGAAATCCAAAAAGCAGAAATCAATAATGTGGGCTGTTGTAATATTTACAATAATAAATTTTTTAATAGTTCTGGGATTTTTTATTTATCTTTATTTTTGGATTAAGAGGAGGAGTTAATATATAGGTAAACAACAAACATTTATTCTAGAGATTAAGTATATAAAATTGTGCTTGTGGTCTTCCATTCTGATCCTTAAACCTTTCAAGAATAGCTATTCTCTTGTCCGGTAAAACATTATAAGCATCCGCAGAACGAGCAGGATCGGATATAGGCTCTGCAGATTTCATACCTTTTTTTCTAAAATAGACAGTGGTTGAACTGTCAGGATTGCGCTCTGTAGTAATAATTGCACCTTGTTCCATCAATAATTCTTCCCTCTCATGAGGTGAGAGACTTTCTCTTCTGCCAGATCTTAAGTCAACAGAAAAATAACGTATGTTTCTAGGGTTGGGATCAAACATGTTCTGGCTATACATAACTTTATCTCCAATAATTGCGTACACATGATAATCTGTTCTCGATCTTGAAGTCAAAGGTCTCCTTAATTCTTCAATTCTCTGCTGCCCTAATCCCGTCAAATCAACTAAGTATAGCTGGTTAAAACCTAATTCAAATCTCTCATATCCAAATCGGCTTATCATCTGTCCTATAGAATTATTAAAGATTGCAATACCTGGAGCTGTATATTCAACAATATTCTCGTTGCCAACGAGCCCTTGCGATAAATTAAATACTCCATGATTTAGATTTCTCAAATCAATTGCACCAACTTGTTTATGGTTATTGTCACCCAAAATCACAATTCTATCTTCTAGCCTAACATTTGTTGTATTAACACTTGGGTTTGAGATTCTTGTCAGTGAACGTGTATTTGTATCAACATTTAAAGCGCCCCACAACCTAGGACCTCTTGAAACTACTGTAAGAGTTACATTATCGCCGTTTATATCAAAATCCAATGGGTCTATATTTAACTGTGGAATTCTAGCGGATTGTTGCATTGTCCTTATAGGTTCAGTTAAGTTTAAAACTTTGCCTGTTGATAAGTCACCAACTACGAGACGTCTGCCTCCTACAAAATGTTCTCGTTGAGGTACTTGAACGCCTTCACGAACATCCTCGCTGATTACTACTTTATTGCCATCTACAATCAAGTCATTGTAGTAGCGCGGATTAGCTCTAAAACTGAAGCCACTTAATTGATGAGGTCCATAACCTTTAACAGGCTCAACACCCCAAGGATATTTTGGAATCTCTAACCTTCTTGTTTCTCCAAAGGGAAATAACTCAGAATCTGAACTTCCTCCGGAAGGTTGCACTAATAGTTGATCTATTGATAAAAGATTAGATGGCAATATTGCAAGACTTAGTAAACCTCTGCCACCTTGTTTTAAAAGTTCCCTTCTTTCCATGTATCAATTAGGAAGTGAACCGTTCAATTTAAATTTTCTTATTTTATTGTTAATTTAATTATCAAGACTTCACAAATTTCAACAAAACCGAAACATTTATATACTAATTATCTATATTTATCTATACAAATATGGATAAAAATATTAGCCTTAATAAAAAGGACTTAATTGGTATAAATCAGGAAATAGGAAGTAATGGTAAATTCCACAACGAAGATAGTTTAGATTTTGCCCTATCAACAGCAAAACACAAAAGCTGGCTGTATGAATTGAGCTACATTACGAGAAGCTTATTAGTTGACCATTGCTTTGAAGATGGAAACAAAAGAACAGCGATAACAGTTATAATAACTTATTTTGAAAATAATGATTTGGATTGTGATAAAGAAAAATTAACGAAAACTGTTTGGAAAATAGCAAAGAAAAATATAGCTGACATTAACAAGCTAATGAGGATGATTAAAAATGTCATCATTCCTTGACAAAGCAAAAGAAGTAATAGCCAAAAATCAAGACGTGCTGATTGCACTTGAAGAATTGGACAGAACAGGAAAATTAAGGAAAATTGCTTACAAAACAAAAGTTTCTTTTACAATAGATGAAGAACTATTCAACAAATTCAGGAATTATTGCAAGCAAAATGGAATAAACATGTCTGGAAGAATAGAAAGCTATATAAGAAAGGAGTTAAAGGAAAAACTAGATAAAATCGATAATTAAAAATAATAGTTACAATAACGAAATTTTCAAAATCAACGAGAACGACCTCTTTATGCAAGCAATAAGGAGGTAACCCGTTTGTGAATGAGTTGCTATCAAGCAATGCTTTTTAGCAAAATAGAAGTATGCGGGGCACCCATTAAAGCGTAAGCATGCGCATGGGTCGCATATTGTTAAAATTAAAATTAATGCGTCATGTGAGAAAGATCACAATAAGTAAAATATAAGTGCTTACATTAACAAAAACATTCCAAGAACTAAATATTGAAAAATAAAAAAGAGGTTCAAAATGCTTGAATATGTTATTGGGATAAGCTTACTTTCACTTCTTGTTGCGCTGATTTTATCATTAATTATTTTAAAAAAACCTGCTGGCACTGCTAAAATGCAGGAAATCTCAGAAGCAATACATCAAGGAGCATTGACTTTTCTAAAAAAAGAGTACGAAGTCTTAGCTATATATTTGGTTATTGTAGCTGCAATATTATATTTTTTTATTGACAGAAGCGGAAAAACTGCAATTTCATTTGTTATAGGCGGAGTTTCATCTGCT
>CAZLGX010000062.1:0-6725 GCA_964559395.1 uncultured Methanosarcinales archaeon | reverse complement strand
ACATTTTTAGGCACTTCTTCAATGGTGCCGACAAAGGAAAGAAACCAAATAGCAGTTTTCCTTAGCTACGGCTCTGAAGGAATTTTGTTTGACTGCGGCGAAGGAACTCAAAGGCAGTTTAAGATTGCAGGAATAAGCCTGTCAAAAGTAACAAAAATCCTGCTTAGTCATTGGCACGGCGACCATGTACTAGGATTACCAGGATTAATGCAGACATTAAGCTCAACAGATTACAACAAAACATTAGAGATATATGGCCCTTTAGGAACAAAAAAAAGAATGGAAAGAATGTTTGAGGCATTTGAATTCGATAAAAGATTAGATTTCAAAGTCAAGGAAATTAAGCAAGGAATATTTTTTGACAGAAAAGACTTTCATTTAGAGGCGTACCAATTAGAGCATGGCATAGAAACATTAGGCTACAAATTTGTTGAAAAAGACAGGAGAAAAGTCGATATGAAAAAAATTATGAAACTTGGAATTCCTGAAGGCCCTTTGATAGGCAAATTGCAGCAAGGCGAATCTATTGAGTATAATAATAAAAAAATAAATCCAGATGACGTCACTTACATGGAAAATGGAAAAATTATCGCTTATGTAACCGACACAGTATTATGCGACGGCTGCTACAAGACAGCAGAGAACGCAGACTTGCTTATATGCGAAGCCACCTATTCATCAAAGCTTGTAGATAAAAGTGAAGAATACGGGCATTTGACTGCAAAGCAGGCAGGACAACTGGCTAACAAGGCAAATGCAAAAAAATTGGTTTTAGTGCATTTTAGTGCTCGATACAAAAATACCCAGGAAATAGAGGAAGATGCCAGAGATGTTTTTGATAATGTGATTTGCGCAAAGGACTTTATGAGGATTGAGTTATAAAAAATGTCAGTCAAAAGCAAGGGAGCAAATGCAGAAAGAGAGCTGCTTCATAAGTTCTGGAGCACTGGAAAATGGTGCGCAATCAGATCTGCCGGCAGCGGTTCTATGAAGTATCCCGGCCCAGACTTGCTAGTCGGCAATCTTGCAAGGAGAATGTCTATAGAATGCAAGTCGTCAAAAAGCAATAAAATCTACCTTACTAACGAGGATGTCAACCAGTTAAAGGAATTCTCAAAAGTGTTTGATGCAAGGCCATGGTTCGCAGTCAGATTCTTCAGGAAAGACTGGCTGTTTGTAAGCATAGAGGACTTAGAAAAAACACCAAAAGGTTACGTAATTGACTTAAAAACTGCAGAACTTAAAGGCTTGTCTTTCCAAGAATTAATATCATATTAAAAAATCTAATGCCTTCTTTTCATCGATCTCTCAACCTTAATCTCTTCCTTAACCATTCTGTCGACTGCCCTTTCAATGTGCATCTCTATTCTGGCAATCCTTCTTTCCATTAGAACAAGTATTCTTAAAGAATACACAATGGCCAATAAAGTGCCTATGATAATAGCCAATGTTATTTCCTGGACTCCAAAAGCCATCTAATCACCTCAATTTTTGTTATTAAAAGCTATTTGTTTGGTTATTTATATAGTTTTCGAAATCCGAAGCTTTTCACATTCATGGCTCTTGCTTGCTTGGCTTTTTTGCCCTGCCCTTTTCCATCATCCATGCTTTTTTAGTTGTGTACTGTGCGGGATTCTTTATTTTTGCGCAGAAGCTGTCCGGCTGGCATACTCTAAGGTCGGTATAATAATTCTGCTGATTAACTATTGGAATATTGTTATCCCTCTTAGGACAATTTGGCGGCAAAATCTTTTTCTGCTGCTGCTTATGGTATCTTAATTGCCCAAGCAGATAAACCTCTCTTAATGGTTCCTTGTTTTTTGCATTCCATTCCCTTAATTTTTTCTCAATTCTGTCATAATCCCAGCCTATTGAGGTGAAATAATTGACCAGTATAAACAAAGCTCTTTTCCTGCCGTCTTCCAAGCCATTCATGATATTCTTGATGCACGGCGGGAACAATTCTTCCGGCAAAGCAGTCTTAGGCACTTCAAATTCTCTATCTTCTTTTGAAATAACTTCTTCTTCCTTAATGCTGAAGTCAAGCGCCTCCATCAACAATCGCTTTGCCTCCCCCTTTTCTGCGCTCATCTTGTCAAGAAACCTATGCCCGCTTATCCTTACATTTTTTGGCAAAGCAAACTCCTTTCTGAACAGCAAAACCTTTTCAGGGTTTAATGGCACAGAAACCAATCCTGATTTTTCATGAAGTGAATAAGGCATTCTATAAAGGTGCCTTGATGAAATAAGCAGTGTATCCATCATCAATATAGAGTCTGGATTGAATTTTTTCATGTTACCCTTGATTTCAATTATTTCATTTGATTTTTTGCCTGTCTTCTCCAGTATTGCGCTAAAATCGTTTTTTTCAAATTCCAAGATACTTTTGCCAAATTCATCTAATATCATATATTTTATGTAAAGCGCTATTTTTCTTGGTGCGTCTGGAAAAAGGTTTTTAGTCTCCTCATTTCGTATCTTCTCGGGAAAGGCCTCAAATGGCACGCCAATATGAAAGCCTTTGTTGCCGGAAAATTTGCAGGAAATCGACTTTATCTTGTGAAATTTCAATGCCTTAACCACTAAATCGGCAGCTATCTTCGAATAGTCAAAAATGCCGCAGTCAATATCAATGATTAAATCCCATCCAATCCTTAATTTGTCAAGCTCCTGCCTTCTCATGGAAGTATCAAGCTGCAATGGGTTGCTCCAAAGCTCTTCTGAAGCATGAAAAGAAGTAGCTCCTTGTTTTGCCAGCTCAAGAACGTCATTTTTGTGTCTCAAAACATCAGGCCTTTTTCCAAAATTGTCGTTGAATTTAGCAGCAATTTCTCGGTCTTTGGCATTTGCAATTATTTCTTCTTGCACATCTTCTCTTTTGTAATGGCTTAATGAAACATTAAGAGGAATCATGGGTTTAGGAAAGTTTTTTATTATTTAATGGTTTTGATAATGAATAGTTTTATTTATTGGCATGATTTCTGTTTATGCGTGTCAAGTAACTTAACTATTAAGAACACAGCAAAGAAAGGAAAAGGGGTTTTTGCTACAAGAAATTTCAAAAAAGAAAGTACACTCTTGCATGTAAATCTAAGCGGAAGCAATAGAATTATTTCTAAAAAAGATATAAACAAATTATCACTAAAAGATAGGAGTCATCTGGACTATATGGGTAAAGGCAAATATGCTATTGATTATTCAATATTTTCCTACATTAATCATTCATGTAATCCAAATTCCTATGTTAAATATATCAATCTTAAGGATAAGTGTGTTATAGCTATAAAAGATATAAAAAAGGGAGAAGAGATAACTTATGACTACTCAATTGATGCCGTTGATAATTGGAAAATGAAATGCAATTGTGGAAGTGTCAATTGCAGAAAAATAATTTATGGCAATTTCTCAAGACTTCCAAGAAAATTACAAAATAAATATTTTCAATATCTGCCAGCATGGCTTATGAGAAAATACAAAAATGAATGAAGAAAAAAAGGAAGAATTTAATAGAATAATCGAAAAAATAAAAATCTTAAATACCCTGATAATTGTCGAAGGCAAAAAAGACAGGAATGCCTTAAACAATATGGGTATTAAAAATATCATAGAACTCAATAAAAAGCCATTATACCAGATTGTTGAAGAAATCTCTAATTCAAATGAAGAATGCATAATTCTTACAGACTTGGACAAAAAAGGAAAAGAGCTTTACGGCAGGCTTAACTCTGATTTGCAGATAAGAGGAGTTAAAGTAAATAATAAATTGAGAGAGTTTTTGTTTAAGAACACAAAAATTAGGCAGATTGAAGGGGTAGGAAGCCTAGAAACTCTTTAACCTTTTAATTCTCTCGTCTATTGGCGGATGAGTATAGAACAAATAATTTATCTTGCCTCCGAATGCCCTCAACGGGTTTTCTATGAATAGATGAGCGGTGGCTTTGTTAGCTGCTTCAACTAATGGCTCTTTGTCATTCTTAATCTTGATCAAAGCCCTTGCCAAGCCATCAGGATTTCTTGATGTCAAAGCGCCGTCAGCATCTGCAAGAAATTCCCTTTGTCTGCTTACTGCAAGCTTTATCAGCTGTGCTATTAAAGGCGACAGGATTGCCAATACAAGCCCTACAACAACTATTATCAGCATGATCGCTCCTCCACCCCTTGAAGAGCTTTTTCTTCCCTTGCTGTAAAAAACGCTTCTTAAAAACATATCACTAAGCAAGGCAATTATGCCAACCAGCACAACCACAAGCATCATCATCCTTATGTCATAATTCCTTATATGCGCCAGCTCATGGGCTAAAACACCCTCCAATTCGTCTCTTTTCAGCCTTTCAATTGCTCCAGTCGTTACTGTTACAGAAGCATGTTTTGGATCTCTCCCTGTTGCAAAAGCATTGATAGCGCTGTCTTCAATTATATAGATTTTAGGTGTTGGGATTCCAGATGCAATTGACAATCCTTCAACCGTATTAACAAGATGCGGGTATTTTTTTCTTTCTGCCTCAACTGCATGACTCATGCCTAAAATTATGCTGTCTCCGGCATAATATCCAATCAAAGCCATTATCATCGAGATCGCAATGGCAACATAAGTCCCAACAAAAACGCTGCCAAAATACAAGCCAAAGGCATATCCTAAAAATCCTATTATGACAAAGAAAACAGCAATCAAAAAAACTGATTTTCTTTTGTTCCAGGAGATATTATCGTATAAAGTAGCCATAGCTTAAAACTCAACTTTGACCGGCTTTTTCTCCGATTCTTCTGTCTTGAAAAATTCCCTCTCCTTGAAGCCAAGCATACTTGCAAAGATATTGCTCGGGAACTGCTGCACCTTGTTGTTAAGGCTCATCACATTATCATTGTAAAATTGCCTTGCATAGGCAATCTTGCTTTCTGTTCCCGATAATTCTTCCTGCAGCATCTTGAAGTTTTCAGAAGCTTGCAGTTTGGGATAATTCTCAGCCACTGCAAATAATGTCTTCAAGGCATTGCTTATTGCATCGCTTGCCTTTGCTTTTTGCGTCATGTTTCCTGAAACAAGCTGGCTTCGCATTTTAGTAAGCTCTGTCAAAACGCCTTTCTCATGCTTCATATACCCTTTTACGGTATTAACCAGATTTGGAATTAAATCATACCTTCTTTTGAGTTGCACGTCAATCTGGCTCCAGGCATTTTCCACCCTGTTCTTGAGCATTATCAGACTATTGAATGTAATTACTACATAAAGAACCAGCAATGCCGCAATCCCGACTACCGCCCATACAATCACGCTTACGATGAAAACCACCTCTTTGGATTATTAGTCTATTTTAATTTATAAAGCTTTGTAATTATTGTAAAATTAAACACTAAATTTATATAGCTAGTTAAATTATAATCATCTGTGAGAAGTACTCGTCATCAAACTATTGAAAATATGGTAGAATTGGATGATTCTCTTCTTACTGCTTTGATAGCGTTTGGTCACTTGAGAGAAAGATTTATGAATATATCAGTCAGTCCAGAAAAGGGTACAGAATCACAACGTACTCAACTTCAAGAAATCTTTGAAGCTTATCAGAGAAATATTAAACCAGTTTTAGACTATGCAAGTTTAGGTGCAGAATCAGGCGTTGGATTTACAATACAAACTATGATGGGACATTTTGAATTTAATTTTAGAGATTATACTCAAAAATCTGACAGTTAGTAACATTGGTTCATTAAAATTCCAAAATTATATTTTTAAATGAACAAAACATCACTTTTTACTATGACAATAAAAAATCAGCTAAAAACAGCAGTATTGCTTGCAGTACTTACAGCCTTATTGCTCTGGATAGGCAGCTTTTTTGGAAGAACAGGATTTTACTTTGCATTAGTATTTGTAGGAATAATGAACTTCGGCTCTTACTGGTTCTCAGACAAGATTGTATTGTGGATGTACAAAGCAAAAGAGGCAAAGCAGTCTGAATATCCCAAATTGTACAAGATTGTAAAAGAGGTTTCTAATTTGAGCGGATTGCCCATGCCCAAGGTTTATGTTATACCCAGCGACCAATCTAATGCATTTGCAACCGGCCGCAACCCAAATAATGCAGCAGTTGCAGCGACAGAAGGCATTTTAAGAATTTTAAATGAGGAAGAACTGAAAGGAGTGATTGCGCACGAATTTGCCCACATCAAGAACAGGGACATTCTGGTTTCAACAGTTGCAGGCACAATAGCAGGAGTAATCTCATACATTGGTAATATGTTTATGTGGTCTGCAATGTTTGGAGATGACGATAATAGAGGCAATATTTTTGGATTGTTGCTCTTGGCCATCGTAACGCCTATAATAGCATCAATCATTCAGTTGGCAATCTCAAGAAGCAGGGAATACCAAGCAGACTATGCAGGGGCGCATTTTGTAAAAAACGGAAATGCATTGGCAGACGCTTTGGAAAAGATTGAAAAAAATGTTGATATAAACCCAATGAGGCTCGGAACAACAGCAACTGCCCATCTGTTCATAAGTTCTCCATTTCGTGGACAGGCTTTCCTCAAGCTCTTATTAAGTCATCCTCCCACTCAAGAACGTGTAAAGAGACTTAGAAACATGAAGTTCTGATTCCTACCACTGGACATTTGCTGACGCAGACTATTTAAAGGGGCCCTTCTTGTAAAATTTGAAAAAGAGAACACGCAAAACTGCCGAATAATGCTTTTCGGCTTTGCCAGAAAATCAATTATGCAGTTTC
>CAZLGX010000061.1:0-6876 GCA_964559395.1 uncultured Methanosarcinales archaeon | reverse complement strand
GACCTGTAATAAACATATAGCTTGTTTTCTTAACCATAAAAATAAAGTCAGTCAAGGCAGGAGAATAAACAGCAATGCCAGCGCACGGGCCCATTATGGCTGATATCTGCGGAATAATGCCGGAAGCAATTGTGTTAAGCTGGAATATTTTCCCTCCGGAATCCAAGGCTGCAACGCCTTCCTGTATTCTTGCGCCGCCTGAATCAAGCAATCCTATGATTGGGCAGCCCGTCCTTAATGCAAGTTCCATGACATGAGCTATTTTCCTGTTATGCATCTCTCCCATTGAGCCACCCATAAAAGAGAAATCCTGGGCATATACATAAACAGGTCTTTTGTCGATTTTGCCATATCCAATAATGACGCCATCTCCAGATTTTTTCTTTTCCAGGTCTTTGCTATTGTGCTCCGCAAAAGCATCCAGCTCAACAAACGAATCAGAATCAAGAAGATACTTTAACCGCTCTCTTGCAGTAAGCTTGCCTTTCTTGTGCTGAATCTCAGCAGCATCTTTATCGCTAAGAACAGCTTTGTGCCTGCCCAGAAATTCTTTTAGCTTATTCTCCATAGCCCTAAGCTTATGAAGTATGATTTAAAAAGGTTGTGTGAAGTGTATTCTGGAGTATGTGTTTCAGAAAAACTTAAATCCTCTGCTCTCTGTAGTGCCTATAATACCACCCTCTACAATCTTAAACAAAAAATCCTTTTCTGGTTGGATTGATCTATGTTTTCTTAGTATAATTCTACGATTACTATTGGGAGTTATCTGCAATTCAATAAGACATTTGCTGCCATACTTTAATATATCCCCGCCTACTATATTTACCTTGTCTTTTTCATCAAAATCTGTATAAACCTGGTTTGTTATAAGTATTGGAATCTGGCTTTTTCTTGCTATTTCTGTGAGATAAGCAATTTGCCTTCCTAATTCCCGATTTACGTTCGGTATATCTTCACTCTTTCCCATTTCAAGTCTGTAGAGCATGGCTATTGTGTCAACAACTATCAAGCCAATCTTGTCATTTACCAAGTCTTTCAGCTTTTCAAATGACTTTTTCTGCTCTTCAAAGCTTGTTGGCTTCAGGAACATAATATTTTCAAGCACTTTTTTGTAATCCCAGCTTATTGAAGAGCAAATCTGCCTTAAACGCTCTATAGAGAAGCCGCCTTCGGTGTCAACATAAATAACCTTTTTGCCAGATTTGGCTATATTCATCGAACATAGCAGGCACAGCACTGTTTTGCCAGAGCCTGCAGGGCCATATATTGTTGTTATGGCATCTTTTTCATAGCCACCATCAAGCATTTCATTTAAAATTTTGCTGCCAGTTGGGATTTTATTTTCAAGATTGAAATCTTCCATAAAACGAGAATATTCAAAATCATTATAAAATTTGTTGTTTTATAATTAAAATAGAGAAAGACAAAAGTTTCGATTCATTTTGTTTTGTCTTTCTAATATTAGTGGCTGATTATTATGAGCAATTTACTTTTGTCAGCCACTAAAATAAGGAAATTTTAAATAATCCCGATATAAATAAGAGATTATGGAAAAAAATTCTTATTATCATCAAAGATTCTTTAATGTTATTTATAAAGACATGCTCAGAAGGCTAGATAAATTCAAACAAATACAACAAATAAAAAATGAAGCATCAAGAAAAAAAGCAGAAAGAAGATTTATTGAAGAGCAGGCATTAGTTGTTGCAAGATTCGTTAGCATGGAAAAGCACGCCAGGCATCAATTAAAAAATGGCTTAAAACTTCAGCAAAGAGATATAGAAGGCTGGTGGAAAAGAAATGTAGAATTTAGAAAAATTAAACGCAATTGCCTGAATAATTTTGATAATTTGATAGAATTTGCTAAAAAGGTCGAAATAATAGTAGCTAGAGAACATTTTGATGAAAATGAAATAAAAATATTAATCTCTGAGATAGAAAAAGAAGCGCTGACTATAATCAATTTAAGTAACGATTATCAAATCAAAAAATACGGAGAAGGTATTTTGGCTCTTTGCAGAAGGAACAAAAGCCCTGTCACTCTAGCAGTATTGTTTCTTTTGGCTTCGTCTCTTGCAATATACACTTTCAGCAATTATAACATAATGCCAATAAACACGCAAAGCGCACAAGTAAGCTCTACTTTAGACGATATGCGTGCTTCTGATTGGGCTGCTGGAGCACATTTTAGCTATGGGTTTCATACAATGCTTGATAGGATAGTCCAGCATAAATCCAATCTGCGAGGATTGCAATATACATCTTATGAAAACCAAAGATATGGGAATCCGGATGCTAATATATTAGAAATTAACAAAGGAGCATCAGTTCTTCTACCTAGTGATATGGCAAAATCATTAGGCGACAATATAATCTTGGAGGTTGCAGCATTAAACAGGGGCGAGACAGAAATCAAAGCAATTCAAAATGGCAATATTGTCATAGATGTATTATTTCATCAAGACAAACCCGCTAATATAGGCATGAATTCCCACAATTTCACTAATTCCCAGCTTGAAGGCATGTATCATTCGATAAGGCTTGGCATAGAGAAATTAGCTAATACTAACTAGACACTTAAATTCTTAAGAAACTTTTAAATAAGCAGTAACCTACCTTAGAAATATGCCACTCCCAATTTTTATGAAGATACTGCTATGGAGCGCTTATCTGATATCCCTGTACTTCGCCATATTCTGGTTTCTGGTTTTGTTGGAAAAGGAAAAAAAGCCGAAAACAATAAAATTAAATAAATACCCCCTAGTAAGCATAGTAGTGCCTGCATATAATGAGGAAAAGAATATACTGCCGACTTTATATTCATTGGTCCAGCTTGATTATCCAAAAAACAAATTGGAAATAATCGTTGTAAATGACGGGAGCAAAGATAACACAAAACAAACAGTTCAGGACTTTATAGTCAAAAACAAGGCATTCGACATAAAGCTAATAAACAAGAACAATGAAGGAAAGGGAGCAGCGTTAAATGACGGCTTGAAGATCGCAAAAGGCGAATTTTTTGTGTGCCTGGATGCAGACTCGATTGTGACAAGAGATTCCCTCTGGAAGATACTACCTCATTTTACAAATGACAATATAGCAGTTGTGTTGCCGCTGCTGAAAGTCAAAAAGCCGAAAAACCTGTGGCAGAAGATGCAATGGCTCGAGTACATAGTAAACATGTTCTATAAAAAACTCATGAGCAATCTTGATTGTGTGCACGTCTCGCCCGGACCTTTCAGCGTTTACAGGAAAAAAGTGCTTGATAAATTAGGAGGCT
Organism: uncultured Methanosarcinales archaeon; assembly: GCA_964559395.1. GTDB lineage: Archaea > Nanobdellota > Nanobdellia > Woesearchaeales > GW2011-AR4. Next base: position 3,596 of record CAZLGX010000061.1, on the reverse strand, counting down.
TTGACGAAAATAACCTGACTGAAGATTTGGAAATAACTCTAAGAATCCAGAGCAAAAATTACAGAATAATCCAGCTGCTTGATGCAGAAGTATTCACCCTTGCTCCAAAGACATTCAAGGAGCTTTACAGGCAAAGAAACAGATGGTTTAAGGGAGCTGTTATTAACGCTTTAAGATACAAATACATGATGTTTAACAGAAAATACGGAGATTTCGGCATAATACAAATGCCTACAATAATCATATCAGGAATAATAGCAATCATTCTTTTCACATCTTTTGTTTATTACGGGCTTAAGCCTTATGTAAAAACACTTTATCACTCATTTTTTATAGATTTTGACATTTATACATTAATAAGAACCTTTCAGACAGACTTCAATTTACTGGACTTAAACTATACGGCAATTTCTGTAGCTATGTCAATGCTCGGCATATCCATATTGATTTTGCACAAGTCTCACTCAGAAACAGGGGAAAATATAAAAAAGCACGGAATTTTTTCGCTTGCATCTTATCTTTTCTTCTACTTCCTTTTTATAGGTTTGGTTTGGGTAGGAATTTTATTTGATTTGGCTTTCAGGAAAAAGCAGAAGTGGTAATATGAGAAGTTTAAGCAAGAACAATTACCTGCTTGCAGGAGCAATTACATTAGGCATATTTCTGCTGGGGCTGTTTTTAGGGCTGGCAATAGAAGGCAAAAGGGTCAATTATATAGAATCTGTAAGCAGACAGCAAAATCTTGATTTCAGCAGCCTGCAACTGCAGTACGCCTTTATTGACCAGTTGAGCCAGGAAAAGAACTGCCTGGCTGTGCAAAAAACATTCGAGCAGAACATAAACAATCTCGAATCAACCAGGATAAGATTGGAGAATTTTGATAGGGATGCGACCCTTAATAAAAACGAGCTGGATATATTAAAAAATGAGTATGTACTAGCTCAGATAAGATATTGGCTTCTGGCAGAAAGGGCCAGGGATCTTTGCGGCTCGGATATAATAAGTGCCTTATATTTCTTTTCTGACGAGGAAAAATGCCCTGACTGCGATAAGCAGGCTTTTGTCCTGACTTATCTAAAAAAGAGGTTCAAGGACAAGCTTCTGATTTTTTCGTTTGATTCTGAGTTCGAACAAGAGCAGATGGTGACTCTTCTCAAGAAAACTTATGGCATAAGCAACTATCCTACTATTGTGATTGATGGAAAGCCAAAAAATGGTTTTCAAAGCAAAGAAGCCATTCTGAAGGATATATGCGGTTATTACAAGGAAAAGCCCGAAGACTGCAAAAATGAAGCTTCTTAGTTATTTGAAGAAAAATAAGCTGATTTTTTTTATTGCTTTACTATTTCTTTTTTTGAAGGCTTTGACTTTGTCTATTTATAAGATAATCTGGTGGGATGCTGCTGTTTACATTGGCATGGGCAAGTATATCTATTCTCTTGGCCAAATTGGATTATGGGAATATACCAGGCCAATAGTCTGGCCATTTATCCTCGGTTTTTTCTGGAAAATAGGGCTGGACACAGTTTTGGTCGGAAGAATTACTGAGATAGCTTTTAGCGGATTGTGTATTTTATTGACTTATGCAATAGCAGAAAAATTGTTTGACAGGAAAACAGCTTTGCTCGCAGCATTGTTTCTGGCTATTTCACCGATATTTTTCTTTTTTAACGGATTAATGCTCACGGAAATCGTGTCTACATTTTTTGCTTTATTTGGATTATATCTTTTTATTGATAAAAAATATATTATTTCGGGAATTTTGTTCGGAACAGCCTTCTTGACAAGGTTTTTGCAGTTTCTTATTTTTCTATCTCTATTTCTGGTTGTTTTATTTTATTCTAATAAAAAAAATATCAAGAATTTGTTGAAAGTTAGTATTGGATTTGCGATTCTTTTGCTACCGTATTTGGTTTTAAACCAGATTTTGTATAGTGACTCTTTATTTCCATTCACGCAGCATGTGACTATAACAACAAACAGCGGCTGGCACAACTATCAGCCATTAAAATTTTATTTCTTTGAATTGTTTAAGGAAAATTTGCTTTATCTGCTGTCTATTTTTGGCATTATGCTGGCTTTTAAAAACAAAGATAATAATAAAAAAATAATAGCCTCTGCCTTTTTAATTTCATTTATTTTTTTCAACTCTATAAAGCAAAAAGAAATCAGATTTTTGATTATTTTGATGCCTTATATGTATATATTGATTTCTTTGCCTCTAATTTATTTGCTCACTAAATTCAGAAATAATGCCAATAGAGCTCTGGTTATTATCTTAGTTGCTTTATCTCTGACTTACTCTGCAAATAACATCTACCTTTACTATCAAAAAGAATCTGCTAAAACAAGCCCTTATGCAGAATTAGAAAATAAATTCCCAGATGCTTCCGGAAATATCTGGATATCCAACCCAATAATAGCTGTTTCAAGCGACAAGAAGATCAGCAGATTGTTATATTATCCATTTTTTGACAAGGAAGGAAAAAACAAAATCATCCAAGATGCTGATAATGCGGATTTTGTATTATTGGATTTGTGCGATATCGGGTGCAGGCCAAATGACACGGAATGCGAAAAAGAAAAAAGCAGCTTATTGTCCAGTCTGAAGCTAAAATTAAAAATAATCCACTCTTCAGAAAGTGATGAATGCTCGCAATATATTTTCGAGAAATAGTCATTTATTTATTTTTATGAAGTCCCCTAAAGTAAAGCCCTCTTCTCTCTTATTTTTTTCCTGCAATTCATATTTTTCCAGATGCTCTTCCACAAGTTTTACTCCAAGAAATTTTTCTAATTTTCTGGCCATGGATATTGTCGGAGTAAAATGCCCTGTTTCCATCTTATGAACCAAAGATTCCTTTTCGCTTATTTTTAATGCGAAATCTTTCTGGCTCAAGCCCATCGCTTCTCTCCTTTTCTTGATTATTTCATGGTAATTTTCCGCTAGAAGCTCAATTTTTTCGGTTTTTTCTTCGGCTTTTTGAGCTATCTTATGCTGCTCTTTAGCGCTGTACCTTTTGACAGGTGGAAGAATCTTGCCGAATTTTCCGCATTTGCTGCAGACGCTTAATTCAACGCCTTCTATTATTGCTCTATTTAATACTTCATCACTTTTTCCGCACAAGTCGCAGTTTATTTTAATCACCCAGTAAGGTAATAATTATTTTTCTGTCATTTCTTGGCTATATAACTCAATTGATAAATGCGACCTTATATATTTTACTTATTAGTCCAATACTTTATAGTCTTCAAAATATATATTTCAGTAGCACTGCCCACTGGACATTCCCCGACGTAGACTATTTAAACTCATTCTATCGTTTTTTGATAATATTTGAGATTTTAAATCAACTTAAAATATCTCGACTGTTAAATTATAATTTTTGTTATAACTAAAAATCATTTAGACAGTCTCAATTAAGAAAACTTAGTGATTTAAAATGAATAATCAAAAAATCGAAAATTTAGAATTGCTTAATAAACAAGTCTATGATGAAATCCATTGGTGGCAGTTTCCATTAAATGAATTTTCAATAAAGAATCTCTTGGTTATAGATGTAATCACATAATAACTACTTATCCAAATAAGAAAA
>CAZLGX010000060.1:0-7041 GCA_964559395.1 uncultured Methanosarcinales archaeon | reverse complement strand
TGACAGAAGCGGAAAAACTGCAATTTCATTTGTTATAGGCGGAGTTTCATCTGCTTTAGCTGGCAATATCGGCATGAGAATTGCTACTAAATCAAATGCAAGAACAACAGAAGCTACTAAAAAGCACATTGGAGAAGGCCTGAAAATTGCCTTTTACTCTGGCACTGTTATGGGGCTAAGTGTTGTTGGAATAGGTTTGCTCGGAGTTTCTGTTTTGTATTATTTTTTCAAAGATCCTAATATAATCTATGGCTTTGGCTTTGGAGCGTCTTCAATTGCATTGTTCGCAAGAGTTGGCGGCGGAATTTATACAAAAGCAGCTGATGTTGGAGCTGATTTGGTTGGCAAAGTTGAGAAAGGCATTCCGGAAGATGATCCAAGAAATCCTGCTGTTATTGCAGACAATGTGGGTGATAATGTAGGGGATGTTGCAGGTATGGGGGCTGATTTGTTTGAAAGCTATGTCAACAGCATAATAGCGGCAATGGCAATCGGATTATTGGCATTTAATTCGCAAGAATATCTTGTTCTTCCTTTGATGCTTGCAGGGCTTGGGATAATTGCATCAATTATCGGAGTTTTCTTTGTTCGGGCAAAGGATGATAAACATCTCTTCAGCGCAATGAACAAGGGATTATACTCAAGCACAATCATTGCAGCAGTTCTCTCATTTGCATACATTAATTATCAAGGTTTGGGTATAGGAATTTTTTACGCAACGCTCTCTGGCTTGATTGTTGGCGTAATAATTGGACTTTTCACCCAATACTATACATCAAACAGCCATAAGCCGACGCAAAGCATTGCGATTGCAGCAAAAACAGGAGCCGGAACAAATATAATACAGGGGCTTGCTGTAGGAATGGTGTCTACTTTAATTCCGGTATTGTCAGTTTCAATAGCAGTCCTTGTTGCATATAAATTTGCTGACTTATACGGGATTGCAATTGCCGGAGTCGGAATGCTTGCAACGCTTGGCTTTACTCTTGCAATAGAAACTTACGGAGCTGTGGCAGATAATGCAGCTGGAATTTCAGAAATGGCTAATGTTGGAAAAGATGTAAGGGAAAAAACAGAATTGCTCGATGCGGTGGGAAATACAAATGCTGCAATAGGAAAAGGATTTGCTATAGGAAGCGCAGCATTGACTGCGTTGGCATTATTTGCCAGCTTTACTCAGATAACAAATATCAGCGTGATGAGCATCTCTAATCCAAATGTAATTGTCGGGCTATTTATAGGGGGTATGCTTCCATTTTTATTTAGCTCCTTTGCGATGCAGGCTGTTGGCAAAGCAGCCTCTGAAATTGTTGAAGAAGTTAGAAGGCAATTCAAGGAAATAAAAGGCCTGATGAAGGGAAAATCAAAACCAGATTACAATAAATGCATAGCTATAAGCACAAGAAGCGCTCTGAAGCAGATGGCAGTTCCATCATTATTGGCTATTTTTACTCCAATTCTAGTTGGCTTAATTTTTGGTTTACAAGCATTAGGCGGCTTGTTAGTCGGCTCAATTGTGACTGGCTTTTCTCTTGCAATTTTCATGGCTAATTCAGGAGGTGCTTGGGATAATGCAAAGAAATACATTGAAGCAGGAAATTTTGGAGGAAAAGGCTCTGATGCCCACAAAGCAGCTGTTGTAGGTGACACAGTCGGAGACCCATTCAAGGATACTGCGGGACCAAATTTAAATATTTTGATAAAATTAATGTCTATTGTCGCGATTGTGTTTGTGCCGCTGATGGTGTAGTAGCCGACGAACTGGAGAATTTAAGATCAGCTCTTTCTCTTTCGACCCTTTTTATTACATCATCCAGCGGGAGGAGTTTCCTAGAAGGACTTATAGTAGATGACGTAAATTTTAGTACAATATATAGTCATCTACTATATCAGGAAGACATAACAATTTTGTATAAATAATTATGTCTTCCGCTATATTTCAGCCAAATCAGTTTCTCTGATTATCTTGCCTTCTTCAAACTCGACACCTACAGCTAAAATTCCCATATATAATTTGAGTGGAGATTGTCTTCCTGGTATAATAATTCTGGATAAATTCTTTGCTCCATACTTATAGACGTCATCTATTGGACCTTTATGTTTCATTACGAATGACCCCCCTGAATAAAGGTCATCCTGCAATACTACTAATTCTGCTGTGCTCAAATCAATTGGCATAAAAACATAGTAATACGAATTCATTTTTAAAATTTTCCCAAAACCACAAACCTTTAAAATGATAAATAGTTATCCCCCCATATGCAAAAATTTTTCACGCTAAATGATTTGGATGTCAAAGGAAAAAGAGTTCTTGTAAGAGTTGATTTTAATGTTCCTGTGGATAAAAAAACAGGCAACATTACAGATGACAAAAGAATCAGGGAAAGTTTGCCTACAATAAAATACTTGATTGAAAGAAACGCCAAAGTTATTCTCTGCTCCCATCTTGGCAGGCCAGACGGAAAAATTGTTGAATCTTTGAGGATGGATAAGATTGCACATAGGCTGGAGCAACTGCTCAGCAAAAAAGTCAAAAAACTTAATGACTGCGTAGGCAATTATGTAAAAGAAGAACTAAGCAAAATGAAGGAAGGCAGTGTTTCTGTTCTGGAAAACTTGAGATTTCACCAGGAAGAAGAAGAAAATGATGCTGTTTTTTCCAAGCAATTGGCAGAACTGGCAGATTTATATGTAAATGACGCATTCGGAACATGCCATCGGGCGCATGCTTCAACTTACGGAGTGACAAAATATCTTAAATCGGCAGCTGGATTTCTCGTCGAAAAGGAGCTTAAAATAATGGGAAAGGCATTGGAAAATCCGGACAAACCGTTTGTCGCAATTCTAGGCGGTGTCAAGGTTTCTGACAAGATAAAGGCCATTGAAAATTTATTGACAAAAGTTGACAAATTACTACTGGGAGGTGCAATGATATTTACTTTCTACAAGGATCAGGGCATAAAAGTAGGCTTGTCAAAAGTTGATGAAGCCGGTAGGGAAATAGCAAAAAAACTATTAAAAAATAAAAAAATCGTATTGCCTGTTGACGTAGTGGTTGCAGACAAGTTTGACTCTAATGCAGTTTCAAAAACTGTCGATATTCACTGCATTCCAGAAGGATGGATGGGATTGGATATTGGACAAAAGACAATAGAACAATACAAAAATATACTAAAAAATTCCAAGACTGTTATCTGGAATGGCCCTCTTGGAGTGTTTGAGTTTGACAAATTTGCAAATGGAACCAAACAGATCGGAAGGTTCTTGACTACTATAAACGCAACAACAATAATTGGCGGCGGTGATTCGGCTGCGGCAGTTGAGAAGTTCGGCTATGCTGATAAATTAACTCATGTAAGCACAGGCGGCGGAGCTTCACTGGAGTTTTTTGAGGGAAAGAAGCTGCCCGGGATCGGGGCGTTGGAGGAAAGTTATAAGAGATTTAAACCATAATCCTAATCTTCTCATTAAAAATCTCTTTCACAGAACTTTGTATTTCATTTTTCAGATTTTCAATTGAATTATTTATCTTGGCAACGTCTTCCTTTAGCCTTGTATTCTCTTCATTGTTTTTTTCTATACTTGTGTTTGATTCTTTTAATTTATTATTAAAATTCTTCATTTTTTCTGCAACGCCTGTTGCTTTTATCTTCTTATCCAATTCTTCAATCTCAGACTTGAAAGAATTATATTTCCTGACAAATTCCTCAACAAATTCCCTTCTTAATTTTTTAATCTCCTCCAAAGTTTTTTCTTTTTTCTTGTCGTCAAGCTTTATTTGGCTTTCATCCAGCATTTTTTCCAGATTCTTCACGACATCAATTATTTTTAGCTCCTTGTCATTAACCAGTGCCCCAATAGGATCTTTAAGGTATTCCAGTACAATCTCTTCATGCTCAAAAGCAATATGGGAGTATTTCCTTAAAGGCCTTTCAAGAATTGAAAACGACTGCAGAATTTGGTTTTGCTGCTCAAAAAATTCTCTTTCCTTGTTTTTCTTTTCCTCATTTAAGCTAATGAATTTATTATGCTCTTCGCTTTGGCCGAAATTCATTATTTCTGCCATTATTGCCTCTTTTTCTTCTTTTGCCAGTTTCAGGATAGCTTCCGCATCCTTAAAATCCACGTCTCTGTTGAGCTTCTGCTTGTATTTTGTTATTAATATCCCTGATTTTTCTCTTGCTTCATTTACCAACATCATCTTTTCATTGCCAAGGCTGGACTTAAGTTCATTGAATAGGTTGTCAAAATTTTTAAGATTTTGAGCAATTTTACTAGTTTCATTTGCAAAAAATTCCTGCAGTATTGTGTAACTCCTTAAAGTCCCTTTATTCAATTCATTAATCATCTTGTCAAATTCATTGCAAAACTTGAGAAGATAGAAATAATCTCTGTTGTTTATCTCCATGTGCCCAAGAAAAGAGCTTACAGCTCTGATGTAAGCCTTCCTGTTGCCTTCCATGTACTGCTTTGCCTTGAAGGGTATATTGGGATTCTGCAGCTTTGCATTCTCAAGAACTTCAATATTAAATCTTGTTCTTTGAAGCTCCTCGTCCACTTTCATTAATGTTTCATTTATATTAATCCTTACATCTTCCATGAACGGCTTTGATTTTTGCTCAATCCAGTCCTCTAGGCTATGCAGGTTTATCTCAAGTATTTCTCTTGTTTCTTGCTCTTCGTTTTTGAATATTCTCTTAAGGAAATCGAGCATTTTATGATGATTTTAGCTTTGGTACATATAATTTTTACTATTTTGCAGGGCTAAAAACACACTTTACAAAAAGTTTTATAAATTGACAGTAATTCCCACAAAGCATGGAGTTTTTACTTACAATAGTCCTTTTTATAAGCATTTTAGCTCTGACATTTGCCGGCTGGCTTACACGAGATGTTCTCAAAAGAGATGCTGGAACAGCAGCAATGCAGGATGTTGCAAATGCAATTAAGATAGGTGCAGAGGCATTTGTCAAGAGGCAGTATACAACAATAGCTGTCATGTCAGTTCTTATGTCTGTTATTATATTCGTTGCTTATGCTTATTTTGCAAAAAACACCAGCCTTGGGTGGCGTACAGCAATTTCATTCTTGTTCGGGGCTGCAAGCTCGGCACTTGCTGGCGTTGTCGGAATGTGGATTTCCGTAAGGTCAAATATAAGGACGGCAAGCGCGGCAAGAAGAAGCATGAATGAAGCTTTTGTCACAGCTTTTAGGGGAGGGGCTATTTCAGGTATTATTATTGTTGCTATGTCTTTGCTTGGAGTTGCAGTAATATACTATTTATTCAGCCTTGGGCTTGATGCCAAAGAAGTCCCATTTTTGATTGTAGGATATGGATTTGGAGCATCGTTTGTTGCTTTGTTTGCACAGCTTGGCGGCGGAATTTATACAAAAGCTGCTGATGTCGGCTCAGATTTAGTTGGAAAAGTAGAGAAAGGGATTCCTGAGGATGATCCAAGAAATCCTGCTGTTATTGCAGACCTTGTAGGCGACAATGTAGGAGACTGCGCAGGCAGAGGCGCGGACTTGTTTGAAAGCACAGCAGCTGAAAACATTGGAGCAATGATTCTTGGAGTTGCATTATTTCCTATTTTCGGCTTGAAAGGTGTTTTGTTTCCGCTTGTTGTGAGGGCTTTTGGATTGATAACTACCATAATCGGGATTATGACGGTCAAATTGAAAAATGAGAATGAAAGCCCTATGGCTGCCCTGAACAGGGGCTATTACATCACAAGCTTTCTCGCAGCAGTTGTATTCTATTTCACAACAAAATGGCTGCTTCCTAATACAGGAAACTGGTTTTTTTACGCCGGCTTGGTTGGAATAATAACAAGCATACTGATTGTTTGGATCACTGTTTATTATACTGAATCAACTTACAGGCCAGTGAAAAGCATTGCAAAGGCTTCCCTTACAGGGCATGCAACCAACATAATTTCAGGATTTGCTGTTGCCATGGAAGCAACTGTATTGCCAGTAGTTGTTTTATCTGTTGCTTTGATTGCATCATTCTATTTTGGAAAGATGTCAGGAGTTGACCACGGCGGCCTATATGGAACCGCTATCGCAACAATGGGCATGCTGGCCACAGCAGCTTACATTCTCGCAATGGACAATTTCGGTCCGATAACAGATAATGCCGGCGGAATCGCAGCAATGAGCAAGTCAGGAGCTGAAGTGAGGAGAAGGACAGATAAGCTTGATGCAGTCGGCAATACCACAAAGGCTCTGACAAAAGGCTATGCAATTGGCAGCGCAGCACTAGCGGCTTTCCTATTATTTACTGCTTATCTTGATGATGTTGCAAAACATTTGGGTGTGCAAATTGTTACAGTTGACATTGCAAAAATTCATGTTTTCGTAGGCGCTTTGATTGGCGCTATGCTTATATTCCTTTTCAGCGCATTTGCGATAAAAGCTGTAGGCGATGCAGCTTTCTCAATCGTTAATGAAGTCAGAAGGCAATGGAAAACCAAAAAAGGAATAATGACAGGCAAGGAAAAGCCTGACTATGCAAAAGTTGTTGATATTTGCGTGAAAGCTTCTTTGAAAGAAATGATATTGCCGGGAATATTAGTTGTTGTTGTCACTGTAATTGTTGGCGTTGTCCTTGGATATGAGGCAGCAGCAGCTTATTTGATGGTTGCTACCATAACAGGAATTTTGATGGCTTTATTGCTTAACACTGGCGGCGGAGCTTGGGACAATGCAAAAAAGTTAATTGAAGAAGGCGAGCATGGCGGAAAAGGAAGTGACGCGCATAAAGCAGCTGTCACAGGCGACACCATTGGCGATCCATTTAAAGATACAGCAGGACCTTCATTGCATGTTTTGATTAAATTATTAAGCACTATAACTCTTGTTTTGGTTCCGCTGTTTGTTTAAGAATTGAATTTCTAAAATTTCAAGTACATTCATCATTCTTGGTATTTCGTAATAAAACTATTATACGAACATTTGTTTAGCTTTTTTATTAACGTACTTTAGTTTTCACGAATGATTGACCATCAGAGAAAGGGGTTCGATAACGATTTTACTCAT
>CAZLGX010000059.1:0-7046 GCA_964559395.1 uncultured Methanosarcinales archaeon | reverse complement strand
CCAAGCTTTCTTACCTCGTCTTTATAGAATTCCTTTAATGGCTCTATAACTTTAAGCTTCATCTTCTCCGGTAAGGTTATGTTGTGGTGGCTCTTTATCTTGGAAGCGAATTTACTCGGCTGCGCGCTCTCAATCCTGTCAGGGTAAATTGTTCCCTGGCCAAGAAATTTTATATCTTTATGCTTTTTCTCCAGTTCAACAACTCTGTTCTCAAAAACCTCAATAAAAGTATGCCCTATTATTCTCCTTTTCTCTTCGGGATCTGTAACCTCTTTTAACTTATCCAAAAATATTTTTGAAGCATCAATAACAAAGAAGTGCTTGAAATGTAGTCTTGTCTCAAAAAAATTCTTTACTTCTTCTAGTTCATTTTTCCTTATCAATCCATGGTCTACAAAAACACAATAAAGCTTGCTGCCAATTGCCTTTTGAAGCAAGGCAGCTGCAACTGTGCTATCAACTCCTCCTGAAGCTCCCATAATAACTGCATTTTTCTTTACTTCTTTTTTTATATCCTTTACCAGCTTCTTTGGCAAATCTTTTATCTCCCAGTCTTTTTTTGCTTTGCATATTTCAAATACAAAATTTTTCAGTATTTGCATTCCGCTTGGCGTATGTGCAACTTCTGCATGGAATTGAATGCCATAATGCCTCTTCTTGTCATTCTCAAATGCAGCAATCTTGCATGTATCTGTTGAGGCCAAAATCTCGAAGTCCTTTGGAAGCTCTGTAACTAAATCACCATGGCTCATCCAAACTTGCTCTTGTCTTGAAAGTCCCTTAAGCAATTTTCCAGGCTTTTTAACATATAAAATTTTCTTGCCAAATTCTTTTAATTTTCCGCCTAATACTGTTCCGCCTACAAACTTGCCAATAAGCTGCTCGCCGTAGCAAATGCCCAAGATAGGAATGCCTAAATTAAGAATTTTTTTATTCATTATTGGAGCATTATGCTCGTAAACACTCGATGGCCCCCCTGAAAGAATTATTCCAGCAGGCTTTAGATTTCCAATCTCAGACAAAGATATATCACATGGCTTTACATCTGAGTATACTCCCAATTCCCTGACTCTTCTTGAGATAAGAAATGCATATTGTCCGCCAAAATCAAGTACCAAAATCATTTTCAATAAATTGTTTGAGTTTATATTTTAATTTTTTAATCTTTATTCCGTCGCCTTTGCGGCGACATTTGGTTACGCTCGGCAGCAAAGACAATTTCTGTTTTTCTATCTGTGTTTTTGCAACAGTCTCTCCGCCTCGAATCTATATTCCGTGCCATTCATGGCACAATTTTTGATGAAACTTTTTTCGCAAAAAAAAAGTTTCTCGTCCTCAAGGGGCGAAACCCTTGTTTTACGTACAAATCAAATCCAATTTTCCCAATTCCAATGCCTTCTTGATTTCTAATCCAATCCTCTCGCCATAGCTGATTGAAAAACCATATAAATATCCCGAATAAGGCGTAAATAATGTTCCCGGACTGCCTGGAATTCTCATTGAAACATCAAAAATAACAATATCTTCCTTGCCTTCTTCCGCAACAACAGCCCCCTGCAAAGCAAAAGGTCCAATAATTCCATGTGCATGCTCTTTTTTGCATGCGGCAATAAATTTTTCTCCCAAATCAAATATTTTCTCAAGCAAAGATTCTTTGACTGTTACTGTAAGATGACCTGTTTCAATATACTTTGGCTTCATGTGCTTTAAAACTTCTATTTGTTCAGTAGCAGGCAATCTTAAGATTCCATCAAGATTTGTTTGCCTTCTTGCGTCTGTCCCCATCAACTCTAATGAATTATTTAGCGGACTGCAAAAAAAGTTGAAATTCACATGAGCGCCGATCACATATTCTTCAATAATTGCTTTTCTCAAATCAGATTGCATTATTATTTTTTTATTCAATAAATCCGCGGATTTTTCTTTGTAATCTGTATAGCTTGAGCATAAGAAGAAAGCTCTTTCATAACCTCTCTTTGCTTCAGCAACTTTGACAATTACTAATCTGTCGATTTTTTTAGGATTTTTGAAGATTTTTGGTGTTCTTATTCCAGCTTTTTCCAATAAATAATATTGATTTTTTGGAACATCTCTTTCTTCCAATTTTACCATATCTCTAGTGCCATAAATCGGAACTAAAAATTTATTCTCAATATCCTTGAAATTGCAATAAACCCAGAAATACCGATTGTGTACAAAAATTGTATTTCTTTTCCTTAATTCTTCCTGAACCTCTTTTTTTGTTATGTCAGAGAAGTTATTTACAACAATAACATCATCAACAAAGCCAATCCCTTCCCTTCTCTTATAATATGTGGTGTATGTTTTTTCCCTTCCTTTTTGGGCTACAACTAAAGTCTTGAAGCCATGAGAATGAGCGCCCCTGCACACATCCAAAGCAGAATGGCCGCCAAGCACCCCTATAGTTATGTTTTTCTTGTCATAAGTTTCAAGCAATTTTGAAATTTGTTTTTGGGTTATCATTCTTATCTAAACAATGAAATAAACCATAAAATAAATCTTGATATTATATTTGATTTTTCCTCGATCTTTGTTTCTTCTTGTGGCTCTTTTAGCTCGTATTTATATTCAGCATTTCCCGTCTGAACATCTGATGGAGCATTGGGACTATTTTGCTTTAATTTTTCTTCCAGTGATTCTTGCACTCCTCTTTTAGCTTCTTCCTGTGATATTCCTTGAGGGGTTTCCTGTGTTGACATTTTATCCTCTTTACTTTCTAAAGTCCCATCTGCACCTGGAACAATATTTGTGTTTTGTTGTGCTGCGCTGTCTTCGTTAATATACAGAACATATTCATCGCCTATAAATTTGTAATTATTATAATCAGCCAATACTTCCGCTGCCTTTCTTGTGCCCAAATCGCTGTAGCCAGCCACTACAATGTAAAAAAATCCGTTTTTGTCATACAATCTTATAAGCGCTTTGCCATTTGAAAAATCATTATCGCATGGTTCTGGATTGCCCATTATATGAGCAGTAATTGGATTGGTGCAAGGATTTCCTATTAATATCAAATTCTGCTCCAAATCCAGCAATTCACTTGACAATTTGTTTGATATACTAGATTTTGCGGATAATCCTATCAAGGACGCTGCAATATTCGATTGAGCCAATACGTTAATTGCAGAAGATTGGTCGCCTACAACTAATGTTACGTTTAGTTGATTATTCTCAATAAGAAAATTTGGATAATTTGATAAATCTTCAGCCTTAACTATAGCAAAACTCAATACAAACATCGTTAATAATAAAATTATTTTTTTCATTTTATTAACATAATATCTTCTTCATCTGGTTTGTCCTGATAGCATTCTTTATCTCCAATGCAATCCTTCTTCCTGTTGACATTGGCTTGTTGTATTTCAGCCAAGTATATGGGCTGCCTTCAATAAATGGGTTTGTGCCTGCAACAATCCTTGCTGAAATCTCAAAGACATAAATTTCCTCTTCAGGAGTTAAAATTGTTTCAAGACAAAATGGCCCGAACAAGCCTGGAGGTGCTAATTTTTTTGACTGATTAACAACTGCCTCGCCCATTTCAATCAGTCTAGGCAAAAATGATTCACGTACAACAACGGGAATGTTGCCAACTATGACATAACTCGGGTCAATTTTTGGCAGCACAATCTGGTCTCTTGCTGAAATTCTTCCTAAACTATCAACATTGCTCTCATATCTTATATCACAGCCCATTATCTCAATTTCGTTTGTTAAAGAAGAATAAAAGTAATGAATGAATAATGGAACTCCAATTATGTATTCCTGCAAAACATACTTCCTAAGCTTATACGGTTTTATCTTTTTATTGAAATCCTTTTCATCTTTGGCTAAGAAATAGCCTCTGCCTCCTTCTGCGCCCATAAACTTAACTATTACCAGCCTGTCAATATCTTTAGGGCTTCTTAGCAATAAAGGCACTTTAAGCCCTGAATTGACTAGCCACTGCCTTTCCAGATGCCTGTCTGATTCCCATTTCAGAATCCTTTTATTGCCATAGTAATTGACTTTTAACCTCTCTACTTCCTCATAGCCCATGTAAGTAACGAAAGAGCCATGAGGTATAACAATAGCATTCTTTTTTATAAGCTGATTTTGAATCCTGGGAAAGTCTTTGTAAGAATCTATTGTTATTATTTCATCTGCCGCATTAAACATCTTATAAGGCCTTTCAGAGCCTTTTTTGCATACAGCAATGGTTTTGAAGCCTTCATCATGCGCTCCTTTGAATACCTGCAAAGCAGAATGAGATCCAATTGTTGCTATTCTATATTTTGGTTGCGCCATATTATAGGGTAGAGATTGTTGTATATAAATCTTACTGCCGACGATGTAGATAAGTTGATTATTTACTATATAGAAAAAATAATAATCAAAAGCTTAAAATATGTGGAACGTTTTTAGATTATTTGTGAGTAAAAATGGCACGATTATCGACAAAAACTCCAGAAGAATTTAAGAAAGGAAAGAAAATAAAACTAGAGCAGGCACTGGAATTATATAAAAAAGGAAAAATCACTCATATGAAAGCTGCTGGATTGACTGGAATTTCTTTATGGGAAATTATGGAAATCATAAGAGAAAAAAGAATTCCTATGTATTACACTATTGATGATGTGCAGAAGGATATTAAATCTGTATAAAGAATCCTTGCTGGCTCTTTCTGATAGCGGATATTTTTTGAGCGCAGAGGCTTATGAAAGGCTGTTGGAGGCTGGGAGAAAATGGAAATAGAAATATTATTATACATGTAAACCAACCTATTCGTTATGTATCAAGACAAACCAACCAGACGAGATTTCTTGATAGGTGCCGCTGGAACGGGTTTAGTGGCAATTGCAAATGCAGCTGCTCCGGCTTTGTCTGCTCAGGCTGAACCAATAAGGGGTTTTCAGAGTTTAAGGGAGCATGCTATAAAACTTTATGACGAAATTGAATCTTGGAACTACCAACGAGATGAAAAGGGAAATTTTATACCGCGCTTGGACCGGGAAACAAAGTTTCCTTATTTATTTGAGGGAGATATGTCCGGCAGAAGAACACTAGTTTATGTTCATAAAGATTTACCTAATGGCCCTTATTCTCTTGAAACTAAAACATATTTTAATAGGGAAGATGTCCCTATTCAGAGAGGTGATCCTGATTTGGAAGACTGGGCCGGACTATTTTTGTTTCCACGTTTTGCATCAAATGTAGTTTTAGATAAAGGTATAAAGGGCAATGCGCGAGGCAGAACAGATATAATAACTGCTGTTTCAATGAATCCTCAAGCGGTGGAATATTCCATGTTTACTGGTGACGGCGGGTACCGTTTTACGCAACTTATACAACCTCAAAATATTGTTGACGAGCAAGAAATACAAAAAAGAATGCAAAATTTATTAAGTAATCTTAATAGATTGGGATTTTTGGAACGTGATGCTATAGAGTTACTTGGAATTTTTACATCTTTTGATTCTGGGGTAAATGGTGCTGGAAGTCATTCTCCCAATGTTCTTGTTCCGTTAGTGAGTGGCGTTGCTTGGTATAGCTCTTCAGGTGTCCTACATTCATATTTGGATTTAAGTATAGATAACGCTAGGACTGGTAATGGCGTAAATGTAGGCAAACAGCCAAGATTGATAGGCTCTTATTCAAGAACCTCCCATGCAGAGCTTCAAAAAAGAAGAGAGCAGGCAATAGCTAATGGAAATAGGCAATATAGGGGGGTAATCCAACGGACGATAGATGCTTTAGTTCAGGAAGGAAAAATAAGTTTGCAATAAAAATATGGTTAAATCATTCTAAATAATTTTTTCCAAAACCTTTAAATAAAAATACACTTTTGCTGAGCTTATGGCAAAGCAATCCTATAATCCATCAAACATTGCAGTAATTGGCATGGAATGGGGTGATGAAGGCAAAGGCAAAGTAATAGATTTCTTGGCGGAAAAAGCAGATGTTGTTGCAAGATTCAATGGAGGCAATAATGCAGGTCATACAATAGAAGTTGGTAATAGCAAATTAGTTGTTCATTTAGTTCCTTCTGGAGTTATGTATAAAAATAAATTATTAGTTGTTGGAAATGGTTTAGTAATCGACCCAAAAGTTTTGCTTTTGGAAATAAAAAATCTCGAAAAAAACAAGATAAAAATTACACCGGATAATTTTTTTGTTAGCGAAAATGCCCATATCATTTTGCCGCATCACATTGAAGAAGACAAAAAAATTGGCGGACAAATAGGAACAACTGCAAGAGGCATAGGACCTGCTTATACCGATAAAGCAGCTAGAATCGGCTTAAAAATGTATGAATTTGTTGATGAATCTTTGTTTAAAAAAAGATTCGGCTCAGAGGAATTTTATCAGCAATATAAGGAATACGCCCAGACATTGAAGCCGTTTGTAACAGACACAGCCGCATTGATGAACAATGCATTAGACAAAAACTATAAAATCCTTTTTGAAGGCGCGCAGGGAACTTTGCTTGATGTTGATTTTGGAACCTACCCTTTTGTAACATCCTCTAATGCAACTGCAGGCGGAGTCTGCACTGGTTTAGGCATTTCTCCAAAAAAGGTTCAAAGTGTTTTGGGAGTATGCAAAGCTTACAAGACCAGAGTAGGCATGGGACCGTTCCCGACTGAAATAACAGGCAATGTAGCTGAAAAGCTGCAAAAGGTAGGCAAAGAATTTGGCGCAACAACCGGAAGGCAGAGAAGGGTTGGTTGGTTTGATGCGCTGATTGGAAAATACGCTGTTATGGTAAATGGCATCGATTCAATCGCTCTGACAAAGCTTGATGTCTTGACAACTACCGAGAAATTAAGGATTTGCGTTGCTTACAAATATAAGGGAAGCGTAATTAAAAATTTCACGACAAACATGAAAATATTGCAGAATTGCCAGCCAGTCTACGAAGAGTTTGACGGCTGGTGGGATGATCTGACAAAAATAAAAACTTACGACAAACTGCCAAACAATGCTAAGAGATATTTGAGAAGGATAGAAGAATTATTGAAAGTTCCAATATCTATTGTTTCTGTAGG
>CAZLGX010000058.1:0-7268 GCA_964559395.1 uncultured Methanosarcinales archaeon | reverse complement strand
CCGACAAAATGCACGGCAAAATAGCAAGGGCATTGGCAGACAAGATTTCAATAGCAGCAAAAGTGGATTATTTTCAAGGAAAATTTATTGGAGATAAGTTAAGAAAAGAGCTTGAGGACAAATTCAAATGATAGCCAAATCAAAAATATTTGAGGTTTTTGAATCTCAAGGAAAGAAAAAACAGCTTTATACTGTAAATCTTGTGCCAGGCAGCAATGTTTACGGCGAGAAGCTGATAAGAGAAAATGATGTTGAGTACAGGGAATGGGATGCCTCAAAAAGCAAGCTTGCTGCTGCTATACTGAAAGGCAGCCCCAATATAGGAATAAGAAAAAATGATGTTGTGTTATATTTAGGAGCTGCCTCTGGGACGACTGTCAGCCATGTTAGCGACATTATCGGCCATAACGGCATTGTTTTTGCTGTTGATTTAGCGCCTAGAGTTATGAAGGACTTGATTTTCTTATGCTATAAAAGAAAAAATATTGCTCCGATTTTAGCCGATGCAGGTAACACAAATATTTTAAAAGAAAGAGTCTCGGCAGTGGATGTTATATATCAGGATGTCGCGCAAAAAAGCCAGATTGAAATATTCTTGAAGAATATAGAATTGTTCCTGAAAGATGGCGGATATGCCTTATTGGCTTTAAAAGCAAGGAGCATTGATGTGACAAAACAGCCAAAGCATATTTTCAGGGAAGTAAAAGAAATACTGGAAAAGGAATTGACAATAATAGACTACAGGGAACTCGAGCCATTCCAGAAAGACCATTGCATGTTTATATGTCGGAAATTAAAAATTTCCGAGCATGCTCAAAAATCACCATAATTGTTGTAAATTGTGATTTTTGACATGCAAGAAAAAATAAAATATTATTTTAATTATTTTTAAAATTTTAATGGAATAAAAGTTATTGAATTGCCCCATAATGCTCAAGGGCAAGCAGAACTAAAATAATCAAGCGTTTAAACGCATTAACGAAAATTCAATAACGTCGGACATTAACGAAAAAAATCAATATGTCGAAAATCGCAAAAATCCATTAAAATACTACGATTTTCGAGCATGCTCAAAAAACTAAAGTTTTTTGACAAATAATGAAATGTCAATAAAAATCAACATTAAAAAATAATTCATTAAAATAAATTAAAAATAAAAAAACAATTAAAAATGCCCAAACTAAAAAACTTCGGCTTGTATTTCATAACGGATAGCACCCTAACAAGAAAAAATGTAATAGAAGATGCAACATCTGCAATAAAAGCCGGAGTTAAAATAATTCAGTACCGTGAAAAAAATTCCCCAACAAAAAAAATGCTCAAGGAAGCCTTGCAAATTAAGAAATTGTGCAGTAAAAACGATGTTTTGTTCATAATTAATGATAGAATTGACATTGCCTTAAGAGTTGATGCAGATGGCGTGCATTTGGGAGAAGAAGACATTTCATATGATTATGCAAGAAAGCTGCTTGGAAAAAACAAAATAATTGGCTTAAGCGCCCATAGCGTCAAAGATGCATTGCAGAATGAAAAGATTGGGGCAGACAACACAAGCATAGGCCCAATATACCATACAAGTACAAAGAAAAATGGGCATAAGCCAGTTGGCTTGGATCCGATAAAGCAACTTAAGAATAAATTAAAGATACCGTTTGTTGCAATAGGCGGCATAAATAAAGGCAATATTGATGAAGTATTGGAAGCAGGAGCAAGAAACATAGCAATCATCTCAGCAATTGTCTCAAAAGGCAATGTTAAAAATGCAGCCAAATACTTCATAGAAAAAATAAATTCATCTAAATAGCAAGCTTTAAATAATCCATATTTTAAAATATTCTTATGAAAAAGAGTTTATGGGTATTTCTGTTATTGACATTCATAATTCTATCTATGCAGACTTTTTCTCATGAAGAAGAAGACGAGTTTATGCTTGATCATTCCGAGCTTTACCCTCTAACACAATTAGACGCTGTTGGCTATGGTTCTTTGGCGTTTGGAGTCCTTGTACTGATAATCTTAATATTCCACAAGAAAATGGCAGACAATGCTAAAAAAATTACCTACATGCTTGTCGCTATTGTTGTTGGCACTGTAACCATCTATCTTATAACAACAACTCTGCATCTTAATATAACTTCTATATCAAAAGGGCCTGTGCACTGGCATGCAGATTTTGAAATTTGGGTTTGTGATAAAAAAATAAAACTTTTTGAGCCAAAAGGATTTTCAAACAAGCAAGGAGTTGACTTGATGCATGCCCATGACGATAACAGAATTCATGTTGAGGGGGTTTTGCTTGATGAAAAGGCAGCCAGCCTGGGATCTTTCTTTTACGCATTGGGCGGCTATATAACTAATGATGGATTAAAAGTGCCTACAGATGAAGGCCTATTGTCTGTTCATGATGGCGATAAATGCAATGAGCAGCCTGCGAAATTCTATGTTTTCGTAAACGGCGACCTTATTCAAAATCCAAAAGAATATGTTATAGCCCCTTACGAAAAAGTGCCTCCTGGAGACAGGATAAAGATAGTATTCACTGAAAAACCAATGGAGCAGATAAACCCGAATATTTAATAAAATGGCAGTAGGAGCATATTTACCAACTTTAGGAACCGTAATTACAACAGCTTTGATAGACTCAATAAACCCTTGCGCAATAGGGGTATTAATACTATTGGTTTCCATACTGATTGCATTCAAGACAAAAAGAGAGATGCTTTTTTATGGCTTTTTTTATATTTTAGCTGTCTTTGTAACTTATATATTGGCCGGATTTGGCATACTATATTTTTTAAGCTCAGTTCCTTTATATATAAGTGAATATATCTCAATTGTAGTTGGCTCATTGATTATAATTGCTGGCATGATAGAAATAAAGGACTTTTTCTGGTATGCGCAAGGCATAACCCTTGCTATACCAGCTAACAGGGCAAAGCAAATTCATGAGATGACAAAAAAAATCACATTGCCTGGCGTAATAATACTTGGGGCTTTTGTTGCAGGGGTTGAATTACCTTGCACAGGAGCCCCGTATCTTGCAATTTTATTGCTATTATCGCAAAATTTTAATTTCGCAGCGTTCCTTATGCTTATATTATATAATTTAATATTTGTGTTGCCATTGATTGTGATTTTGCTTATGGTTCACTTTGGCTTCAAGATACAGCACATAAAGAGATGGAAACAAAACAACAGAAAATATATGCGCTTGGCTACCGGCGTAATATTAATATTACTTGGCTGGCTATTGATATTAATAGCAAACGGAACAATAACCTTTAATTAAAATGAAAAAAAGAACCATCAATACATCAAAGGAAAGGTCTAAGCTGTTGATAGTAAAAAGAAGAGGGCACACAGAACTTTATGATGAAAGAAAAGTTTATGGCTCATGCTATTTTGCATGCAGAAATGCGCATTTAAGCGAGCAGGAATCAGAACAGATATCCAGCAAAGTCACGTCAGAAATAACAAGATGGGTACAAAGGAAAAAATTAGTTTCATCGGATGCAATATTTAGTATTTTGACGCAGGAACTAAAAAAGCATAATGAGGATGCTGCATTTTTATATGAAACACATAGGGATATCTCCTAATAAAATTAAAAGGTGAACAAGTGACAAAAAAGAAAGCGAAAAAAGGCGCGAAGAAAAAAGCAATGAAAGCAAGCAAAAAGAAAAATATTTGCGAGTTTTGCTGAGTTTTGGTATTTATTTTCAAAATGGCATCGCGAATAGCAAAAGCACAGCGCGCATTTGAGAAGAAAGATATATCGCTTGCAAAAAAAGCGCATGCAGCGGATTTAATTAAAAGCCAGATTCTTGACAGCAAAGCTCATGAAAGCGCCGGGCAGTATCTTGGAGAATTTGTCTATGGCGCAATAGATGGCACTATAACAACATTTGCTGTTGTCGCAGGCGCGGCAGGAGCTGCATTGTCGCCGGGCATTGTCATAATCCTTGGCTTTGCCAATCTGCTGGCAGACGGCTTTTCAATGGCTTCTGGGAATTTTTTAAGCGAAAGAACGCAAAGGGATTTTGTGGAAAAAGAACGGAAAAGAGAGGAATGGGAAATTGAAAATGTTCCAGGGGGGGAAAGGGAAGAGATAAGAGAAATATTTAAGAAAAAAGGGTTTAAGGGCAAAGATTTGGACAGGGCTGTTGAAGTAATAACTTCCGACAAAAAGGTTTGGGTAGACACAATGATGGCTGATGAGCTTGGCTTGCTGGAAAGCCCGAAAAGCCCATTGAAGACAGCAGCAAGCACTTACTTTGGATTTATCGTAATTGGCATTATTCCCTTGCTTGCTTATGTTCTATCTCATTTCTTTCCATTTTTTCAGCAACAGACATTCAAGATAGCAGTTGTTATGACTTTATTTGCTCTGATTATTATCGGGATAATAAAAAGATATGTTACTAAAAAGGATTTATGGAAATCTGTTGCTGAGACTTTATTTGTTGGAGGAGCAGCTGCCATAATCGCTTATTATATAGGATACTTTTTAAGGTGGCTTGTTGGTGTATACTAAACTAAGCAATAATAAAGCTTGATAAACGCAAAAAAACGTTTTTTAAGCTTATTTCAAAAAATAAAGTTTAATATACAAGAAGGTTTTAACGCTAAGTTATATATTAAAAACCACTTTTCAATATAATCATGGAGCGAAGATGGGTATGGCATTAATTAAAGTGGTTTTTAAGATGCTCGAAAATAGCATATTTTCGACATATAAAAAAACGATTTACGGGGGTGTAAAAATGCGAAAAATAATCTTATTGTTAGTATTGAGTATTTTTTTAGTTAGTGCGTGCAGCCGGCAAAATCCAGAAGACTTGGTTGGGCAAGGAACACCAGTTCCGCAGAAAGTTCCGGCAGAAGATAAAGATGTTGAAGAAATGATTGTAGAAAAATCGCCAAGCGGAGAAGTAAAAGAATTTCAGATTACAGCAAAGCAATTCTCCTTTAATCCAGAGACAATTGAAGTCAACAAAGGCGACAAAGTTAGGTTGATAGTAACTAGCATAGATGTGCCGCATGGAATTGCAATAAAGGAATATAACATAAATGAAAGGCTTGATGTTGGCAAGCCGGTTACAATAGAGTTTACAGCAGACAAAGAAGGAACATTTACAGCATTCTGCTCTGTATTTTGCGGTTCCGGGCACAGCAATATGAAAGGAAAGATAGTAGTTAAATGAAAAACTATTTCAATAAAATAATCTCAATAACGAATAAAAATTCATCAATCGGAGACCTATGCGCTGCTAAGGTCAAATAGGTGACCCCCATGAAAAAAATTTATTTTATTTTATTTTATTTTTTGTTTGTTGTTTTACTTGTTAATGCATGTGCAAAACAACAAGCGACACAGCAACAAACTACCAAAAAATCTATTTCAACCATATCATCAGAAGATGTTTCTACATTAACTCCAGAACAAGTTGTTATTCTTTATTTTCAATCATGGAATGATGAGCAGTACGATGTTATGTATTCTTTAATCTCTGATGGCTTCAAGCAGATTGAGCCTACTGCAAATACATTTAAGGATTTTAAAGCAAATATGGAAAAATTCTACGACACAGCTTTAGGCGTAAGGATTGTTGAAGCAAAAGAATCCTACAGAACTGAAAACGAAGCAGGCGTTGATTATAAAATAGAAATAACAAACAAAGACGGCTCAAAAAGGGATTTCAGCAGTGTCTATACTTTAAAGAAAAGGGTGTCAAATGCGAGTGAGCTGGGAGATGAGCGAGCGAGAGGTGAGCTCTCGCATGTCACGCGAACTCGCTCACAAGTCACTGGATGGAAGCTGATTCATCCTTATGGGGAGAATATCGATACGACTTGAATAAAATGACTTCTAACCTTAAAGAAAAAATATTAGGAGCAACTGGAAGTGTTTCAGGAAGCTTAAGCTTTTTAGGCGGCTATCAAGTTTGCCATAATGCTTGCTTAGCCTTAGTCGCTTTTCTCACATTTCTTGGCTTTACAGTTGCTGGAATGCCTTTATTGTTTTTGACTAAAGTCGCAATTCCTTTCTGGAGCGTTGCAGTTTTATTGTTGTTGCTAACATTACTTCTAAAATATAAAAAAAACATGAATTTTTCAAATAAGATGTTGTTGCTGAATTCTGGTCTTATAATAGCTGGCACTCCATTTCAGCAAGTTCAGGAATTTAATTATATTTTTTGGATTACAGGCGGAGTTTTAGTTTTATCTAGTGTTGGCTGGTATTTTTTTGATAGATTTAAAGCAAAATGAAAAAAGCAAAAATTGATGCAACAATAATCTTATTAATTTCAATACTTGTGATAGCCACAGGACTTTTGATATATTATATACCTTCTACAATTGATCTATTTAAAAACAAAGATGCATTGCCACAAACTGAAGCTCATACTCCCACTAGAATGTCAAGAATGTCTTTAACATCATTTGACAAGCAGCTTGCCAGGCAGCTTATGGACACTAATAATGATGGAAGATGCGATGTCTGCGGCATGCCCGTAGAGCAATGCATTGATGCAGGCGAACTTCAATGCAATATGGGTATTAATTCACAAATGGGGGTTTTGGGCTCACAGCATAGCCATGCAGATTGGAAGATTTACATCAATGGCAAAGCCTTAGATTTTTCTGACAAATCGCACATGGAAAGAATGAAAAATAATCAACCAGTCAGCAGTTTTATGCATGTCGATTCCGGCGCTCCAGCTCCTGAAAAAACTGGTGATGTCTTGCACATGCATGCAACAGGAATTCCTTTATGGGTTTTCTTTAACAGCATACGAATGAATTTCAACAAAGACTGCATAACTTTGGAAAATAATGAAAAGTTCTGCAATGCAGAAAATAAAAAGCTCAAATTTTATGTCAATGGAAAGCCAAATAACGAATTTGAGAATTATGTTTTTAATGATTTAGATAAGATATTGATAAGATTTGGGGACGATATTGATGAGGAGCTACAAAATCAATTGAATTCAATAACTGACTTTGCGAAAGGACATTAAAATGAAATTCAAACCAATTTATATCGTAATTATTGCAGTTATTTTAATGTTTGGAGTATTCTATATTTTACTCAGAAATCCATCTTCAAACCAGAATACAAATGGAGTACTGCAACAGCCGATACACTGGCATCCAAAGCTGAAAATAATCATAAATGGGGAAGAGCAGCCAATACAGACAGGAATTGGAATAAACATTGGTAAAATCATGGATTATGAAATAAGCGGCATGAGAATGTCCCCTAC
>CAZLGX010000057.1:0-7482 GCA_964559395.1 uncultured Methanosarcinales archaeon | reverse complement strand
AAAATTCGTAGAATTGGTATACAAGCAGTTATATATAAAGGTTTGGGTTTTTGCGGCTTTGCACATAAATTAAGTTCTGCACATTTTTATAGGTTATTTGCACATTTATTCAAGAATTAGCCTATAAATCCTCCTTTAAGTCCTTTTTAGCCTGCTTCCATAATTCCATTAACCTATCCCTTTTTTTCATTATGTGTAGAAAGTGTTGAATAGACCTAAGCCTACTATCCTGAAAGTGTTTTAAAATTAAGCCTTTTTGCTGAAAAAGTTTAAGTAAATTGAAAAAAGTTGTAGTGAATGGCCATATTTGTATTAGTTTAATTTTATCTTTATACTTTACTTTTAAGAGAATCATTTTTTTATTATAAACCAAATCTAAAATTTCTCCGCCAAAATACGGAATCCTAGCTTTTAACTTTTCTCTAACATTTTTATGAAAATCACTACAAAAATAATAATACTGACACGGAGTATTTCCGATTAATTCCTTGATTTTCTCATCACTATCGTTAGAAAAGAATTTTTTAATAATTTTCCCAGATTCATCAGAAACAGAGTTTCCTTTTGTTGTAAAAGGAAATAAAGAAGTTATACTAACACTTACTTCAATATGAATACAATCAATTACCTTATCATCTTTTATTTTGATTGCTAAGATATCAATTTCACCTCTCCCTTTCCCACCTTTCCTCTTTTCTATGGTTGAAAAAGGGATATTCTTCATTGTGAAATATCCATTAAGGTTGTAATAGACATCTACAATTTCCTCTTCAAATGTAGTCATATTCCGATTTATGTGCAAGTCTATTTATAATTTTGCACACAAATGAAGAAAGTTTAAATAATATACCTAGTTTTATGCTATATATGGAAAGTATAGAAAGAATGGTAGAATTATCTAAAAAGGAATATTCTATTACATTAGATGAAGTAAGAGAATTTATTATTATAACAAAAAAACTGTTTGAAAATCTTTTACTAAAAGCAGGTCATGATAAAAGACAAATAACTAGATTAACTACAAAATTTCGAGATGCTGGCAGAAGGTCAGCTCCCTGGAAACCCACTTCTTCAAGAGTTCCTGGTAGGCCACAAGATGGACAAGATGGGAACAGGATAAATAGATGGTTATTACCTCCGAATCATAAATTCTACGCTGATGAAAAAACTGCCACTTTAGTAGAAATAAAATATTACTTTCAAGCACTATCAATGCAAAATGCACCAAGTTTAAATCATGAAGAATTTCAGAAATCCTTGGTTTGGTTAGTGGGAGAATTAATTGTTCCAGGAGTTTATTTGGACCCAATTCAACTTATCTCAATTGACATAAATGAAGTTATAGCGGATGCACGCATTATCGTATCAGGACATCTTATTCCACTAGACCAAGGAGGTCGTCATGAACCCAAAAATGCATTCTTGATGCTAAAAACAAGTAACGATTTACAAGGTAGTTTAACATTACAAGAATTACTTAAATTTATGGAAGATATTTTAAGTAAACATAGAGCAAGGCAAAGTCAAAAAGATAGTCAAAATTAGTTGGACAATAACTTGTTTATTCTGTCCACTGCTTCTAAATGATTTAAAATTCCGAGTTGACGATATTTTTCTGATTCATTTAACATCTTGATTATTGGTTCATAATCTTTTTTAGATGACGGAATCGGAATATCCATATTACCGATATAATCAGGATTTATTTCATCAATTACTGAACCGTATATTCCCTTTGCCAATATTTTTTGACAATAATCACTTTTTAAAACAGCTAACAAATATTCAGCAGGCACTTTGGTTTCATCTGGAACAATCCTTATAACATGCTCTGACATCGCATATTCATCCCAAGCATCTGGAACAGATGATATAAGTCCCGTAGTTCCACTTCTTGTAATTAATATCCAACCTTTACGCACTTTCAGGTCATTCAATTTTGGGTCGTCTGGAGATAACCATTTATTTGTAGTTGTAATAAATTCATTAATATTTGAACCACCAAGGAATGGGATTGCCCCAGGTGAATAATCTACATAATTTCTTTTGAACCTACCTGGATAAAATATATCTTTAACCAAATCTTTAAGTTTGACCATTCTCCAATCTGATTTTTTAAAGTTCACATTTTGTTTAATTTGACTATCGCTTATCGGCTTCCAAAATTTAGCATTTATTCTTAATAAATCATCATTTATTATAGAGCTATATTTAACTGTAAAACTTAGGTCATGTTTGTTCTTTGAATTCTTACCTTTTTTAAATTCATCAAAGGCAGAAATAACTTGATTAAAATCAGTTAGTAACTCAGTGCCATTTTTATCATAAATTGGATTTCCTCTGCGGTCATGTCCTACCCAACGAGGTATTGACATAAATATATTATAATCGTGGATTTCTTTTTGGTCATTATCTAATATTTTTTTCCTTTCTAAAACTACTAAAGAAGTTTTTGTTCCAGTGTAAGGCTGGAAAGTTTCGAGTGGCAAATCTATGACTGCAATAATATTGGAATTTCTTAACAACCATTTTCTAATATAGTATGTTTGTGGGCCTGAAAGTAATTGATAAGGTAACACAATTGCCAATTTGCCCTTTCCTGGAATTAACATTTTTAAATTTTGTTCTAGAAATAAAATATCTGGAGCTGTCGGTACAACTGTTTTTTTTAATCCTTGATTTCTATGTGCGAGTTCAAAGTTGCTTAAAATCTTTGAGTCTTTTATGGTAATCTTTGTTCCAAAAGGCGGATTGGTTGCAGCGCATCTGTGTGAATTTTCATGTAAAAGGAAATCCTTATTCTTAAAAACATCAACGTCTAATGAATTAGCCCTCTTGATAAGATTATTTCCCATAATTCCTAAGCGAGTTTTTAAAGTAGAATTAGCGACTGTGCAAACATCCACATCTATTTCTACACCCTTAAGACTTTTGCTAGCTAATTTTATTATCTCCTTTTCATGAATCTGTTCAGATTCGTTAACCAATTGTTGAATCCTATTTAAACCAGCTATTAAAAATCCACCAGTCCCTGCGCATATATCTATTAGGTCGTCACCTTTTCTTGGGTCAAATTCTAATAAATTTACTGCCAGCTTTGTGACTTGTTGGTCTGTAAAAAACTGACCTCCCATCCTCTTTACCCACTCTGCCCTAAACACTTCAACTGCATCACCAAAAAGGTCTCTATTTTTGTTGGATATTTGAATCCCACTTAATTGAGTGCAACAATAACATATATCATAATCATCTAAGTTTATTTTGTCTTTGTTCCCATATAACACCCATTTTTTGTTCATTTGAACAAATGAAGTTTGTATTGAATCTGCAAATTTTTTGCGATTTGATATATCTCCATTAAGCAATGCTATTGCTTCAATACGATTAAAATTGAAAGCAGGCTTATTTCCTTGTTGTTCTTCGATGAACATGCCCGTATGTAGAATTTTCCCTACTTCTTCTCCAATAACTGAAGGGGTTTTTGAGAAATGATTAGCATATAAGTGGTCATAAATTTTTTCTATATTAGATTGAAAATTCATTTCTCGCATCACCTGAATAAAAAATAGAATATAACAAATATATAAAGTTTTCTATGCAAAAATTGCATACTGCAAATTTTGCATTTTCATTTATCTATGTATGCGCAAGGATGTCCAGTGGGTTCTAATTAAAAGCCTCTATGAATTGATTAGATAGCTCTCTTATTTTTGCTTTATGGTGGTTTTTAGCTGCTAATTCTTTATGTATCTCCTGTAAAATACCCTGAAGCTCTGGATACCTAATTCCTTGTTCTATTGTATAATGTCTAACAAATGAAAAAAATCCGCCAAAATAGTGCCCTCCTAATTTTCTACGCCTTATCTCTTCAGCTATCACGCTTCTTCTCATTGCAGGAAGCAGTGTGTAAAGCACTTTATATGGACTCATATTAATCTTAATTTTTCCATGTGATTTTTCAACTCTAAGGTGCTTAAAACAAAATTTGTCAGTTTCAAGAAAATGCCCGTGACTTAAGTTGAATCCTTTTGGGTAATGTTCTAAATGAAGCAGCTGTCTATCGACTTTTATATCTTGACATACATCGTCAACCATTAGACTGATGCCCTCGGGTGTGTTAAACATAGTACGGAATTCTTCATTTGGCAAATTGAAACTACCAAGTAAAGTTGTAAGTTGAGAAAAGGCACTTGTAACTAGTCTTTTCATTTGGCTTTCTGCTGGGCTATATTTTATTGATTCAAGCATTTCATGGTCCAACAAAGCTCTAATGGACATATCCCTATCTATCAGACTTCCATTTCCGTATAATGGTCTCAACAATCTAGGGTATAAATTTATTTCAAGTCTATCTAAATCAGCGTCATATTTTGCAAAAGGAGTAATTGGCAAACCAAATTTCAAATGTAATTCATTTGGAAATCTTTTTAGAAACTTTTGCATATCAAATATAGAATTCCAAGTTAAGGACGCTATATTGCATCCATTTGCATTTGCTTCTATATTTATTTCTGGGTCTACAAAAAAATTAACACGAAAAGTCATTTCTTTTTAATATCCTCCAATTCTTTTAATCTTTTTTGAGTTACGAAAGTTAAAGCAAATGCATAAGCAGACTGTAACCTTTCAAGAGCATCACGCATTTTTTGAGATATTTCTGGTATTTGAAAGTATTGTATTGTCTTATCACTTTTCTCCTTTCTAATTAAACCCGCCTCTTCTAATGCATTAAGATGCAATGTTAATGTAGTGCGTGGGACTTCTAAATTCTTTTTTAACTCGTCTATAATTGTAGGTTCATCTACTTTTTTCTTATAAATTTCATTAAGTATAAGCTGCTCTTTACTCAATCTTTCATTAAGAACATTTTTAGCCATTTTTGCACCTCTTGTCTTAAAATCGGTATTACGTTATAACTATATAACGTTTATTTAAATATTTTGCGGTTATTAGGCTTATAAAACAATATAACGATATTTTGGTATACCAATATATTTAAATATAAGCTCATCTTACCAAATTGATAGGTAAGTGAGAAGCCGCCCTTCTTAGGCCCAGACGGAGGAAAAATTGTCTGGATAACCAAGCATGGGGCGAGTGCTTACCTATTCACAACATAGAATAGGAAATAAGGTTGAGCTGTTTCTGGCGAAACCCAGCCTACAATTCCTGTCGACAGGTCATCCTTACCTAATAACAAACTGGAAGCGTTAGACTTCCAGTTGGAGAAACCAAAATGTCCGCTAAGACAAATAGTTCCCAAAAGGAAAACAAACAAGACGAATATAAAAACATTTCGAAGGAAAAAAAGATGTTTCCAATAGACGACACACCAAAACCTTACGACCAATATGAGGAATTAACAAAAATAGCGAGAAGGTTCTTCAAGACAGTTGAACCTGCAATAAAGGAAACACAGCAACAACTTGAAAACTATAATCCCAAACCATTTGGAGAAAAAAGAACTTACCCACAGGACTGGAGTGCTTACAACAAGGCACAGATGAAGGAAAAAATTCTTTTGATAAATATTCTTAACGAGCTTCTAGACCATATTCCATTTACGGAAACGAGAAAAGTCGGCAGGAACCCAATTCCGACGAGAGACAAGATATTTTACCTGACTCTGCAGGCTTACAACATCAAAAGCTCAAGAAGATGCATAGCGGACTTGGAATTATGCAGACAATTAAAGTTCATAGAAAAAACCCCACATTTCAATACAATTCTGAAATGCCTTAATGACACAACACTTGAGACTTATTTTAAGCATCTGATTAATGTATCGGGCTTACCTCTGCAACAGGTTGAGGAGTGCTTTGCTGTTGATTCAAGTGGATTTTCAACCTCCCAGTTCGACAGATGGTTTGACATCAGGATAGGAAAGGAAAGCGACAAGAGAAGGTTCAGGAAAGCCCACTTGACCTGCGGAACAAAAACAAACATCATAACTGCAATAAACATAACAAGTGCCTACAAAGGAGACGCTCCAGAGTTTGCCAATCTGGTTGAGAACACCAAAAAAGTGTTCAACATCAAGGAAGTTTCTGCCGACAAGGCCTATTCTTCCAGGCATAACCTAGCTGTTGTCTCGCAGCTTGGAGGGGTAGCATACATTCCATTTAGGGAAAATACAGGTGGGAGGCCAAAGGGAGATTGGATATGGAGAAGAATGTTTGATATGTACACAATCCACAGGGAGGAGTTTATGATGCACTATCACAAGCGAAGCAACGTGGAAAGCACTTTTCATATGCTGAAGAACAAGTTTGGGGATTACATAAGAACTAAGCACGAAGTATCTCAAAATAATGAAATCTTGGCCAAGTGCTTGGCTCACAACATCTGCGTGCTGGTTCAGGAGATGCTCGAGCTTGGTATAGAGATTGATTTTAAAAAATGTGCAGAAATACCGATTGCACATAATTAGGGTATAAAAAAGTGCAAAGCTGGTTTTTGCGTGGGGAAAACCATAAAAGAATAAAGCCAGTAAAACTTTAAATTCAACAATCACTCAAAATAATGAATAATTATCTCTTCCTCACAACTTCGTGCCCGCCGAACTCGTTTCTAAGGGCAGCAACAACCTTTCCTGCAAAAGCCGGATGTTTTCTTGATTTTTTTCTCGCTGCCAATGCTAATTTTATAGAGTCAGCATTTATATTGAATTCTTTTGCGGTGGTGAGAGTCCACTGCCCAGTTTCCCCTCCGCCGACAACACCTTCAATCTTGTTAAGTTTTGGATCTTTGCTGAAAGCGTCTTCCGCCCATTCCATCATTTTGGATTGTATAATTGAGCCATTCTTCCAGACATTGGCAATCTTCCTTAAATCAAGATTCTTGTAGGGGCCTTTTGCAATGAGTTCAAATCCCTCGCCTACTGACTGCAGCCACGCATACTCGATACCATTATGCACCATTTTCACAAAATGGCCTGAGCCTGCAGGCCCGATGTAAGCATAGCCGTTCTTTGCTGAAACAGCCTTGCATACTGGTTCAATTTTCTTGAAAATTTTTTTATCTCCTCCGATTGTAAGGCATGCCCCGTGTCTTGCTCCAGATAATCCGCCGCTCGTTCCGATGTCAAGAAAATGAA
This sequence comes from uncultured Methanosarcinales archaeon, assembly GCA_964559395.1. GTDB lineage: Archaea > Nanobdellota > Nanobdellia > Woesearchaeales > GW2011-AR4. The sequence continues at coordinate 386 of CAZLGX010000057.1, read as the reverse complement.
TCTTCAGCCTTTTTAATTTATTACTTCTTCTTGTTGAGTCTTTGTAGAATGAATTTCCCCCGTCAATGATTATGTCGTTTGCTTTCAAGTATGGAATAACTTCGTCAATTACGGCATCTACAGGCTTTCCTGCCGTGACCATTATCCAAACGATTTTTTCCCTTGGCAATCTCCCCATCAGTTCTTTGATAGAAAAAGCAGCCTCAACGCCATGCTTCCTGATTTCCCTGACAGTCTCAGGGCTTCTGTTATAAGCAACAACTGGAATCTTGTGGTCCTTTAGGTTCAAGACCATGTTGAAGCCCATCCTTCCAAGGCCTATAAAGCCGATTTTCATAGCTAAATCAACTTTGATTCTATTTAAATATTTATTGGAGTTGCATGAA
>CAZLGX010000056.1:0-7719 GCA_964559395.1 uncultured Methanosarcinales archaeon | reverse complement strand
CAGCCTGGCTGGGTAAGAGATTATGATGCTAATAATTATATTGTTTGCGGTGAAGGAACTCCTCAGCCAAAGGTTCAATCAGATTCAAGCGTAAGCTGCTCAAGCGGGACAATTATAAAAGTGACAAGAATAGTTTATTACAACGGCAAACCAGTAAAGCTTGTGGTTGCCGCATGCGGTTAAAAAATGGAACACAAAAAACAACTGAAATCAAAGTTTAAAATTGACGAGCTTGTTTTAGTGCTTATAGTAGCAGTGCTGGCTTTTGCTTTAAGCATTTATGAAAAGGCAGATGAAAAGAGCGCAATCGATGCCGAAAGGATAACCGAAATGATACTTGATGACCATGACATTAGCTTTGTAAGTAATGGAGTAGTTGATGAGGACAAGATGAATGAAATACAGAAAATGGACTATGTAACTTTAAAGAACCAGTTCAAAGCCAAGAACGATTTCTGTATGTATATAGAAGATTCCGATGGAAATGTGATTGTTGCCAAGGGTTCTTCAAAACTCAACAGCGAAATCAGTCACTGCAAAGAATAATGCTTGGGTGATTGAAATCAAGAAATCACAGTCATGGTCAATAGATGTAATATTGGCTGTTGTCCTTTTTATGGGCTCATTTTTCCTTTTTTATGCTTTGCTGAGTGACAATCCAGAATCAAAAGCCAAAAATCTAAGAGATGAGGCGGCTGTGGTAATAAAACAGGTGTCATCAGAAGGAATCTCAACAAATATATTGGACAGACAGCAGATAAACCTAAGCAAAATGAATGAGCTCAAGAATATCAGCTACGATGAGCTTAAAAGAATGCTGAGGATAGAAGGTGATTTTTGCATTTACCTTGAGGACGAAAGCGGCTATGTGATTGTACTTAATAACAGCTACAAAGGAATTGGATCCCCTAATATAAACATCAGCAAGACGCGTTGCAATGAGACAATAAGCTAATCAAAACAAAAACTATAAATACACTTATTCTAGAAAACAACTAAATGATTGCAAAAAAAAGAGGCTATTTTTTTGTGCTAGATGCTACCCTTGGACTTTTCGTGCTAGTGACAGGCGTCTTTCTTATCCTTTCTTTTACACTTGAGGTTCCTGCGCCAACTCAAGTAGGTTTTATAGCTGGTGATATAATGAATTTCCTTTCCACCACAAAAATAAAGGACCTAAACAATCCTTATGCTGGCATAGGCGGCGAGCTCTGGGACCAAGGTAACATAACTGATCAGGAAAATACCCTAATACAGCAGGCAGGCGAATTTTATTACAAGAACATGCTGGATTTGTCAGAGAAATTCCTTCAAAATGTCACTCAGCCAATAATTCCGTCACAGTTCAGATATGAGATATGGATGGATAATGTGAGAATTTATCCGCAAAATCCCGCGTTAAACCACATAAGCTCAAAAGACAACACAAACATACTCCTAACATCAAAAAAACTGACATTTGGCTTAGTTAACAAGACAACAAGCGAAATCTGGGGCCCTTATAAGGCAGAGGTTTACGCATGGCAGCGCTAGAACTGATCAAAGGCAGGAAAGGAATATTTTTTACTTTCATAGCAATAACCATAATAGCGGTATTCATACTTGTTTATACCCCCTCAGCAAATATAACTTTACAGAAAGGCACCGAGTCAGTGAAGTCGAGGATAGAGATTATCAACAGGTATGTAGACGAACTTGAGGATGAATATCTGGAAACAGTGCTTCGGGCTTCTGCGCACAAGGCAATCCTCTCGTTGATTTATTATATCAACTCCTCCAGTCCGCCGCAATATCTTTCAAATTTCGACACAGCATTCTATGAAGTCATCGTGCAAGGCAACATAAATAATGTACCGATTGATTCCATAACTGGCAGGAAAATAATGGATAACAACACCTTGACTAATTGGACAACAAGAATAAACCATACAGCCAAAGACACGTATAATGTAAACACTTGGATAAGGATAAATAATGTCTCCGCTTCCCAATCAAAGCCTTGGACAGTAGATGTTTACCTGAACTTGAACCTTACAATACAGTCAGAGGTAGCCAATTGGGAAAAGGGGAATGTCACAATAAGGACATCAGTTGACATAGAAGGCTTCCACGATCCATATTATATAGTAAATACAAACAGGCAGTATTCTCCAAAAATAAAGAAGTCAAGCGTTGAATTCAACAGATGGAACCTGACTTATGCCAGAGAGCATATTAGGAATGCCACTTATGTGCATTGGCAGGACTCTGAAGCTCCAAACTTCTTGATGAGATTTACTAACAATATAGTTGCTTCAAATTGCTGCGGCATAGAATCCCTTGTAAATCCTAATATGATAGCTGTAGCTGACCAGCGCGAAAGTTATGCAGACTACCTCTTCTGGACGCACGCATATAACTCGCAGTGCCCATTGCTCTATAACATAACAAAGCCGCCAACAAATATCGGGTTATGGGACGAGTTCAAGTACTTCAAGCTGGATTTTGATCATGTTGTTAAGTATAATGTAACTGACGAGTATGTGAAGGGAACATGCTCGTAGCGTCAGGATTCAAATAAAAGTTGCCACTAAATAACAATAACTAAAGTTTTTATATCATGGACAGAATTAGGGTATATGCCTCAACCAGAGGACAGAATAGTAAGGACTGCCGCAGACGAACTTTTTGACCTTGTCAAGAAAAGCAAGAAGGTCTCTGTAGAGGAAGCATCCAAAGTAATGAAAATACCTCTGCCGACTGTTCAGGCGCTTGTTGATTTTTTGGTTGAGGAAAAGGTTTTTGGGATAGAATACAAGTTTACAACTCCTTATGTATATCTTTACAAGGAAAATCTTACAGAAGCAAAGAAAAGAGAAAAAAGCTTCACGAAGGGTCTTGTGACAAAAGAGGAGTTTTACGAAAAGGTAAAAAAAAGAAATATCCCTTATGAGTATATTGAGGGCCTCTGGAGAAAATACCTTAAGCAGAACATAATAAACCTCAGGCAAGAGTTTGTAACGAAGTCAAATGAAAAAAAGATACAGCCAGAGAAAATGGAAGAGCTTTGGCAAAAATACCTGTCTTATTTGTAGCGTCGAAATATAATAAGCCCATATTTCCGAGCACTCCGAAGATCAGTGGTGTTAAATGTAAATACTTGAACATAATCATTTTCAAGTTCCAAAAAATGGATTTTTAAGGATTTGACAAATGGATATTGACGAATTTTTGGACAGGGAGCTTTCAGATCTTGGCCTAGATAAGGAAATTCATGAAGAAGCTGAAATAGGCCAAAAAGAATCTTCAGGAGTTGGAACTCTGGGTGATATCAAAGCAATCCTTGCCAAAGGCGACCTTGAGAAAGCCGAGCAGTCTTATATGCAGTTATGGCATGTTCTGATACAGCAAAAGCTTAAGTGGAACGGCCCGATTTACGAGCAGCTTTTGTCCCTAAGCAAAGAGTTTTCCCTGACGCTGAGCCATGCGCATGAAGAAACTAAAAGAAAAATAAATCAATTATATGACCTGCTTGCGAGGGCAAGAAGCATGCTGAAAGAAGGCAAGAAAGACGCACCATTGAAGCTTTATGCGCAGATGCAGGAAATAAGCAATTCAATCCCAAATGTTTTTTTTGAGGAAAAAAAGGCAGTGCAGCAGGAAATCATGAACTTCTACAGGGAGCTCAGCACCACAATAGATAGCGACTTAATTAGGAAAGTATCGAGCCAGCTGCAACAAATCAACCAGATGATTGACTCAATAAATTCATCTATCCGCACTGGAAATTTTGATAAGGCGTCTGCTGACTACCTGAAGTGTATAGATACTTACAACCAGATACCAGAGGGCTTTTTGCGTAGCAAAAACCAAGCAGGCATGAAGCTTCTTGAAATATACAAAACGCTCAGCATACAAGCAGAGATATCATCGCTGCAGAGCCAGCTGGGGATGCAGCCAACAATCAAATACTTACCTGCCACAACAACGCATCCAATGCCATCAGTACAGCAAAAAATAATAAAAAAGCCAGTACTCAGGACTACAACAATAACAAGCAGGGAAAAATATATACCCAAGCCCAAAATCCAAACAATAGCAAAAACAGCACAAAAAAGCGAGACGTCTGCAAAAGAAAGGATGCTTGTAAAAAAAATAGAAAATGTGAAAAAGAACATAAGGAAGGGTTTCTACAATGAGGCATGGAAAGAAGTAGAGGAAGCGCTTAATCTTGATCCGAGTAATGTCGAGTCAAAAGTGTTAGCCGCTAAAATTAAGACTCTTCAGTGAAGGTTTTGGTGATAAAGGGGTGTAATTCAGTTGTAAAGTAAATCTTAAGATGAGCAAAATGGAGTCAAAAGACAAAATTATTGATGGTTATGCACTCAACGTTAACGACATAGTTATTGATGTGTCTATAGTGCAAAAACATGACGAGGCAGTACCTTGGTACACCATCTCAATCACGAACATAAGCGACACCACAAAGATCATTCTCGAAAAAATAAGGGACGAGTTCGTTGCAGAAGATACAAAAGCTGTAGGCGAGGAAGATGCTTCTGATGTACAGGAGCAGTTCAAGAGCAAAATACTCAAGCTGCTTGTAAAATATTTTCCCACTGCAGACAGCAGGACAATGGACATGCTAATAAATTATATACTACAGCAAAACATCGGGCTTGGCAATCTGGACATTCTCCTAAAAGACATAAACCTTGAGGAAATTGTCGTCAACAACGCAAAAGAGCCTGTTTGGGTATATCATCGCAAGCATGGCTGGCTCAAAACCAATATCTTCCTTCCTAATGAGGCAAGAATAAGGCATTATTCCACAATAATAGGAAGGGATGTAGGAAAAGAGATAACTTTGCTTAACCCATTGATGGACGCTCATTTGAAAACAGGCGACAGGGTAAATGCAACTCTCTTGCCGATATCTTCCAAAGGAAACACCATCACAATAAGAAAATTTGCAGTTAGACCATGGACGATAACTGATTTTCTCAAAGAAGGCACAATAACCTATGAAGGCGCTGCTCTTCTTTGGATTGCCGTGCAAAACGAGATGTCCCTCATAGTTGCCGGCGGCACTGCTTCCGGAAAAACAAGTATGCTAAACGCAGTTGCTAATTATTTTCCACCAAACCAGAGGATAATAAGCATTGAGGATACTAGAGAGCTTACGCTTCCAAAACTCCTGCATTGGGTTCCTCTGGAAACAAGATTACCTAATCCTGAAGGCAAAGGCAGCATCGAAATGCTTGACCTAATAGTCAATTCATTGAGAATGAGGCCTGACAGGATAATAGTGGGCGAAATCAGAAGGAAAAGGGAAGCGGAAGTTCTTTTCGAGGCAATGCATACAGGGCATTCTGTCTACGGGACATTGCACGCCAACAACGCAAGAGAAACTGTAAATAGATTGACAGGCCCGCCTATAGATCTTCCGAAGCAGATTTTATCTGGCTTGTCGCTTATTTTGGTGCAGAATTTAAACAGAAGAATAGGTAAAAGGAGGACGCTGCAGATTGCAGAGATAACTCCAGAAGGGAACGCAAGAGTCTTAATGCAGCTAAATCCCATTAAGGATATTTTGGAGTTTGTAAATGAGCCATTAACATTAGTTGAAACTCTTAATCTTTACACGGGCATGTCAAAAGAAGATATGTTTGAGGATATGCAGTCAAAAATTGCTATCCTGAAATGGATGGTAAGAAACAACCTCGTAAACATAAACAAAATCGGGTTATTGATGTCAAGATATTATCAAAATGCGTCTGTAATTAGAAAGAAGGGTGTTTGAAATCAGTTTTGCAAGCGTATTGAGCTCGTATTTTCCTTTGCTTAATAGAAACCTAAGGATTGCTCATCTTACATACACCCCTGTGCAGTTCGTTAGCAAAAACTTAAAAGCAACTATCCTTTATAGCTTTTTATTCACTGTCCTTTTTTTTTTCGTGCTGCATAAAGCTGGATTCTCCTTACTCCTCCTAGTGCCAATATTTATTGTTTTCTGTATACTTACTTTTGAGTATGGTTTGATTACTCTAAAAGCAAAAATAAGAAAAAGGGAAAAGGAGATAGATATGGAAATTCTTTTTGTTGGAAGATACCTTCTTGTGAAGCTGTATTCGGGGAGGCCATTGCTCAATGCGCTTATAGAAACCGCGAACAGCAAGGGAGTTACTGCAAAGTACATAAAAGAAATTGTCGATGATATAGGCACAGGAAACACCATAGAGACTGCTTTGCAAAATGCCATGGACTATTCACCGTCTGAAAAATTAAGAAAAGTGCTGTTTCATATCAATAATGCCATGCAGCTGGGCATAGATGTCACAAGGCCGCTTGAGTCGGTGCTGGAAGAGATCACCCAGGAGGAGGAGCTGGAAATAAAGAAATACGGCAAAAAGCTCAACTCACTGGTTATTTTCTATATGCTGGCTGCTGTGATACTGCCGTCGCTTGGCGTAGCAATTTTTATAGTCATATCAAGCTTCATAAGCCTGCCCATCCGCTTTAAAGGACTATTGATATTTGTGTTTTTTATTGTGATTTTGGAATTCATCTTTATAACTTTGTTTAAGTCAATCAGACCAAACGTGAACTTATAACATGGCATTCAGAATAATATTTTTTGGGGAATTTGGAAAAGCATTTGTGCCGAAGAAATTCATACCTAATTTAAGGAAATATATGCTGAAGGCTGGCTTCAATGAAGTTCCGTATAAGTTTTTTGGGCTCTTATTTTATTTCTCCGCGCTTATAACCACCGCAATATTCATCATATTAATTTTTCCATATTTGCAGATAAAATATGCGGAATTTTATATTTACAGTTACTCATTTATCGTATCTTTTTTAATACAGATCATTTCAGCCACAGCAAGCTGGTTTATAGTGCAGCTGTTGTTTGCAACAATATTCGCTCTGTTTATATATTTTTATTTGGATCTTAGGATATATTACCGCACAAAGAAGATGGAAGAGCAGCTTCCTGATTTTCTGCAGGTGGTTTCCGCAAACTTAAAAGGGGGCATGACTTTTGAGAGAGCGTTATGGTCTGCCATAAAGCCGAGGTTTAATGTTCTTGGAAACGAGATGGCAAAGGCCTCCAAAAAAGTTATGACTGGCTATGATGTAGGCAAAGCACTGACGGAACTTGCAGACAAATATGACTCGCTGATGCTGCGGCGTACAGTAGACTTGATGATAAGCGAAGTGGAAAGCGGCGGCAATGTATCTCAGCTTTTAGACAGGATTGTAGAGAATCTCAAAGAAACAAAATCTCTTAAAAATGAGATGGTTGCAGCTGCGCTGGCATATATGATATTTATCTCTATAATAGTAATAGTCATAAGCCCTCTTCTTTTTGCGCTTTCTTTTAATCTCCTGAAGGTCCTCATAAACTTTATAAACAAGCTTTCGATCGGCACACAAAATGTCAGCGCATTGCCTTTTGTATTTTCAAAGGTTGGTATAGATGCTGAAGATTTCAGAAAATTTTCCATAATCTCTTTATTTGTCATATCTTTCTTCTCTTCCTTGATTGTAGCCATAGTTGAAAAAGGCGAGATAAAAGCTGGGGTTAAGTACATTCCAATTTATATAATAGGCTCAATTGGATTTTATTACTTGTTTATGAAAATCTTGAGTTCAATGTTCACAAGCATATTGTAAAATCAAGCATTCATATTCTGGCACAAAATCAGGTATGGTTTTTATGCAAAGCCCAACGAT
>CAZLGX010000055.1:0-7774 GCA_964559395.1 uncultured Methanosarcinales archaeon | reverse complement strand
GACATAATGTTATTTTAAGAATAAATATGTTTTGAGATTAAGGTAACAGTCTCCGTTTTTGATTTATGTGACCCCAAGTAAAAAACTCAAACTCAATTGAATATAACATATCGGATTATACGAAGTTTTATGGTGTGCCCTTAAAACAGGCAACCCTGTTTTTAGCTGGGGGTTAGGGTGTTGCGAAGCAAGGGATAAAATTTGGGTGAGTACCGCAATGCCTTTGATGGCATGAGGAACGCAACCGTATAATCCTTGTTATATGAAGCCAACCTTTGATGGTTGGCGTAGGTTTTTTCTCTCCACAATGGAGCACGCTCCGCAGGATTGTGCGGAATGCAGTTTTATTCATTTTATTGAAAAATAAAAGTCCCTTACAACGTAAGCTGGATTGGTGTGCTTTTTCATGGATTAAGTTTTTTAACTATAAGTAAAATAAATAGTATTTTAACAATAAGATTTAAATGTAAATGCCACTTTTTAGTGGCTATGAATCTATTATTTGTTCCCGATGTTGCGGATTATACCAATGTACAATTTAAAGAGAATACACCTCAACAGATTCGAAGCAACTATCAGCGATTAGAAAGTCTTGGAATTCCATTAGGTGATGAAGTACTTCTTTTAACTGCAAATCCTTTTCATAAGATTTTTTTGCCGAAGGGTCGAGTTTTTGATGCTGGATTTAATCTTAAAGAATACCTTCCTTTGCAATTAGTCAATAAATTAAGAGACGGGCTAGCAGAGGCAATAGAATCTGGTCCAATTGGTGTAGAAGCACATTATAGGGATTGTTCTGATGCACTGATAACATTAGGAATGTATATTAATCATTGGCACGGGGTATGGTATGGGCATCTGCTTGCTCTAATGAAGGGAACAACTCTTTATCTTGATAGATCTATTGAAACATTAAAGAAAGTAGAATCAAAAGGTCTGGAAAATAAAGATCAAATTTCTGAAGCTATTCAAGGATTGGTCTCACTTAAAGATTTATTTTATGAATCATTAGAGAGAATTAGATGTGATTTCACAAAAAGAGCCAAGAAAAATAATACTTATAATGTTCAGGTTTTCCCACATTCTGATTCAGAATTAATATCTAATTCTAGACAAGCGATAGTTGAAAATCCCAGAGCAGTTCATAGTAGGGCTGAATTAAATCAAATGCAAAGGGTAATGATGTACACAACTAGGTCTCCATCATTAGAAGAAGTGGTAAGTGAGCATCCATCACCATCACTTATAATGTCCGATTTGTATGTGTTTGACGTATTCCCTGAACTTGAAGAAATGTTTGACATCCACATTCTAAACCAATCAATAGATGCTTCTTTATTGAATCCTAATTAAATTGTATTTATTTAATCCATGAAAAAGTTCCCGTAATAGCATAGCACATAAAGTATGCACTTTATGTGAAACCAAGAAAGCTAAAACTGCGGTTTAACTTATTGTGCAAAAAGAATTTTCCGTACTCAAGACAGAGGTAGCCCGCATGTCAATTGCCAGCGGGCAGGCAGTTTCATAAGCAGTTTTACTGCGGTGAAACATACCAATAAATCCCGCCGACTTTCACATTGGTCGGCGGACAAATTAAACCGATTGTCAATAATTATTAATAAAAAAGGAAAAATTCTTTATATAAGTTAAACCTTTATTTATCATCAAGAACAGAATTTTATCAAAAATAAAATTGTGCAAATTATTAGCTGAAATAATTTAATGTTCTAAAATTCTTTGATGGATTTTGGAATTCTCGAAGATAAATTGCGTAGTGGAATGGAGCAAGGAGAGAAAAAACTTTCATATAACATATGTGGTTTGGCGAAGTTGAGTGGTGTGCCCCTACGACGATTAATCATGGAGTTGGCTGGGGGTAAGGGTGTTATTTCCCTCGATTTTTGAGGCAACCCACAAAAATCAGAGCTGGAAATAAGGGCTCAATTTGGGTGGAGTGAAACGAAACCGCTAAACCGCTGTTAAACGAGTTTTTGCGAATAAAGAATATTATGAGCAAAAACCAAAAATTTAACTCAATCAAATGAGATTAAATTTTTGAGTAATTTTTAGGGGCTTTCATTACAGCGAACAAAGTGAGCAATAAAGAAATACGTAAAGGGGCGACATCGATATATTTAAAAATATTAGTCTATTTCTCTATTATAATAATGGCAACAAATATCAAAGCTAGAATTGTAGATGTATCAAAAAAATATCCTTCAAAACTTTTTGCAGTTGAAAGGGATTCAAAAAGATTTCATTTTGTAGAAAAAGCTGAAGGCGATTATGGATTATTTGATTTAGTTCAACAAAGAGTGAGAGAAGATGGGCAACAATTTGATATTGAATTACAAAGAGAAGGTTCGCACACTACAATGACTCCTCCAGAGCAATTCTTAGATATTTATAGAGATGGTGCAATATATGTAGTTGATACATCTAATGGTCATATAGTAATGGACCCATTTTATCCGAGAAGAATGATAGGGGCTTATGACAAAATGGTTGAAAATTTTGGTAGAGCTTTGTACAGTCTAAATCCTTTTCTTGGAAGATCACATGTTACGGTAAAATCAGAAGAAGTTGAAGCATATTACCGAGATCATTCAAATATATGGTGTGGAGACAGATTTGAACCAAAAACTCCACCAGTGGAAAGAGCTAAAGTTTTGGAGCATTTACTAAATGGAAGACAGGAAGGACTTGGGAATGCACATTTAATATTAAATACTGCTGGCGAAGTCCACAATGATGTATTTGTTGCCTTAAGTGAACAGTTAGGATATACAATAAGAAGGCATAGAGTCAATTAAGCCCCTTTCTATTTTTTAGCCCCTAAAAATTATTTCGTTTAACTTATCGGATTAGTGGACGTTTCAATGTCCCCGAGCAATTTTAGGCAGCCCAAAAATTGCTAGGGCAAGCGAAGAGCCACTGCACTGAGCGAAGCACTAATCCGTGTTTAACGAGTTTTGTTTAGCGGAGCGTTAAGAACAAAACCAAAAATTTAACTCCCAAAGAGATTAAATTTTTGAGTTTTGATTTTTTCTTAAAGTGCAAACATAAAGCACGAAGTGCGATAAGAACAGAAAGTTTAGGCGGCAACAATATGGCGAGGCGAGACGGGGGTTGCCCCCTGCGGGGTGTCGAGTAGGATTTTTCGCAAAGAAAAATCCGTCGAAGCCTTTATTGTTGTTGCCGCCGTAAAAAACATTATGGTTTGCACAATCTGGAAAAAATCAAAATTTCGTTAAACTGATAGGATTATACGAAGTTTTATGGTGTGCCCTTAAAACAGGCAACCCAGTTTTTAGCTGGGGGTTAGGGTGTTGCGAAGCAAGGGATAAAATTTGGGTGAGTACCGCAATGCCTTTGATGGCATGAGGAACGCAACCGTATAATACTTGTTATATGTAGCAAACCTTTGATGGTTTGCGGAGTTTTTAAATTTCCAAAAATTCAGCGCCTGAAGTTGAGCAGAAAGCGCAACGTAAGGCTTCCGAGAAGGGATAAGTGGCTGTACTTTTTTACAAGCAATAAAAAAGTTAGGAGAGCAAAGCGAACCGCATAAAATACCAATTTTATGCGAAAGCCATGCGTTAAAGATTTTTGGGAGACCTAAAAGAAGTCAAATAAAGTGAGTTAAATCAAAACTAGTTCTAACTCGTTGCCAAGTATTTTAAAATAGTCCTATCCAATTCTTCTTTACTAAGATTTGAATCTCTTGGAATTGCAGATTGTTTATAAACTTGAATTTCCCAAGTTCTATCACCTCGTCTATAAACTTCTGCTACCCATGGTGCAAGAGCAGGTCCAAAAAAAATTCTAGGATCTGTTGAATCTGCAATAGCGGCAAATTCCTCATCGCCTGAAACTAAAAGTGCAATCTGCTTGTGACCATAAAGTTTTGCCGCTGCTAAGGCTACAGCCTCGGTTGTTAAGCCAGAAATATCAGATTGGTAAGGAATTGATAGCGGTTTTGATTTATTTTCTCCCATAGTCTTATAGAAAGCAGATATTCTTTTTAAACATTGCTATTTATTTGACTTCTTTAATTTATCAAAGAGAACACAAAGTGTAAAAACAATTTTTCCCATGACAGAGTTTGCCCGCATGTCAATTGCCAGCGGGCAGGCAGTTCATAAGCAGTGTTTCTGCGGTGAAACATACCAATCAATCCCGCCCGCTGTGAATTGGCGGGCGGACAAATTAAACCGATTGTCAATAATTAGGAGAGATTGTTTTTGTTTTCACAAATCTTTGATGGTTTTGAAAATTCTCATTGATAAAAAATGCTATCACTTGCTGATGCATTTGGAAATTTAAAAATTACATATAACATATCGGATTAAGCGAAGTTTCAATTTTCCTCGAAATTAGAGGCAACCCACTAATTTCAGAGATGAAAATTGAAATTTGGGTGAGGGAAGGCGAGGCTTTGATGCCGAGCACCCCGCAACTGCTTAATCCGTGTTATACGTAGCAAACCTTTGATGGTTTGCGGAGTTTTTTATTTGCCAAAAGGAAGCAACCACCCGTAAGGGTTGTGCGGAGTGTAATTTTCAGCAAATCTATACTTTTTTTAGCTAATAAACAGCAGTTTATAACGTTAAGAAAAAAGTTAGGTCGAAGCTAAGCGTAGCTATATAAAATACGGATTTTATATGATGATTTGCGTTAAGAAAATTTTGGATTTATCCCGTAGCAGTTGAAAATCTATAATTATCAATTTCTGCGAAGCAGACTATATATCTATAAGACAAAGAGGCATGTTATAAGTTTCTGCGTTAGCAGAGTATATTTCCGCAAGAATCTGGGGCTATGTTTATCATAGAAAAAAGAAGTAGGTAAAAACAATATTTATATAGGCAATCCTTATATTTCATTATAGGCAAGCTAATGAGGTAGAAAATAATGAAACTTCCTTCAAATAAGGGATACACAGATTTCTTAATTCAGATAAAGGAGAGAATAAGAAAAGCACAATATGAAGCCTTAAAAGCTGTGAATAAGGAGTTAATCGGCCTTTACTGGGATATTGGAAGGATGATTGTTGAGAAGCAGAAGGAATTTGGATGGGGGAAATCCATTGTTGAGAATCTTGCCAAGGACCTGCAAAAAGAATATCCTGGCATGAGGGGGTTTTCTGTGCAGAATATTTGGTATATGAGGCAGTTTTATGTCAATTACAAGGATAATACAAAACTCCAACCATTGGTTGGAGAAATAAGCTGGGTTAAGAATGTTATCATAATGGGCAAGTGCAAGGATGACTCAGAAAGGGAATTCTACATAAGGATGACCAAGAAATTCGGCTGGACTAAGGATGTCCTGATCAATCAATTGGAAGGCAAAGCCTATCAGAAGTACCTTCTTAATCAGACTAATTTTGACAAAACACTGCCTGAAAGATACAAAATGCAGGCAAAATTGGCTGTTAAGGATGACTATACTTTTGACTTTCTTGAATTAGGCGAAGAGCATTCTGAAAAAGAGCTTGAGAAAGCCTTAACAGAAAAGATAAAGCATTTTTTGACTGAAATGGGAGGCTATTTCTGCTTTGTTGGCAGCCAGTACAGGATTGAAATTGGCAATGATGAATTTTTCATTGATCTGCTTCTCTATCACAGAAAACTGAAAAGCCTTGTTGCAATAGAGTTAAAAATAGGCGATTTTAAGCCGGAATATGCTGGCAAGATGCAATTTTATCTCTCGGCCCTTGATGACAAGTTAAGGCTGGATGATGAAAATTCTTCAATAGGCATAATTATCTGCAAGGATAAAAACAGGATGATAGTTGAATATGCCTTGAAGGATGTCAAAAAGCCAATAGGCGTTTCAACCTACAAAATAACAAAGGAACTGCCAAAAAACCTGTCCAAATATCTGCCAAGCAAGGAGGAGTTATCCAAGAGGCTTGAAAGAATTTGATAAGAGGTGAATAATAGTGCAATTTTGGTTAACTATTTATTAAAAAGATGGCTTACAACTTATTGGTTAGAATTTTAACTATAATATCTTTTTATAAAAAAATGAAAGGGATATACGGAGATAGGAAATGTGAAATGTGTGGACATTTGATCCCAGCTAAAGAAAAATATTGTCCATCATGTTCTGTTAGGCAAGGGAGGGAAAATATTAATAATCGAAGTCCAGGATCATATAAGAGATATGTAAAAGAAGTAGAAAACTATTAAGATTTTGAAAATTTGATACATTCTTCAATAGATTTTCTCTTTATTTCATTCATAAAATTTTTAATGAATAAATAAGGAGATACATCTTCCTTTAGATTTAAGAAATCAACAATTAATTTTAAGGGTTTTAAATGAACTATTCTAGATTTTATTTGTTCCTTAAATTCTTCAATGAGAATATTCCTATTATTTTCATTATAATAACCTAATAGATTTCTTTTTATTCTACTTCTTTCTTTGGAGGTATATGCCGTGCAATAAAAATTATAAAGTTCACTTAAATTTTCTTCTGATGAGAAGATTTGTGAGTCTTTGTACACTCTTTTTTCTCCATCGTTACTTATTAAACCTATCTGACGACCTACACCATTCTGTAAATTCTGAAATTCATCTATCCTTCTGTCAGGTACACTAATAAATGCAAAATCATAGGACCCACATGATAAAAATCCTGATTCAATTTTTCTATCATCTCTACAGATTAATTGTTTTATGCCTCCAGAAGCCCTAGATTTAGAAGACTTCGTATCTGTTTCTGCTTCTACTACTACGGTCTTAATTTCTTCAGAAATTGGAAATCTATCTTCTTTACCATCTGATTTATATAACCTGAATAAATCCAATTCTGACAAGAAAAATCCTTTCTTATTTATTAAATTATTTTCTAAGAGAATGTTAGAAATTTGAGGCAATTTTAACGCAACAAGATCGGGGTCGCCTGTCGCTATATATGGTTTCCATGTAGTAACAATATAACCCATCTTTCTTAAAACAAGTCCTGCGATATAACCCCAGAAATCTTCATTGAATTTAGGATACTGTTCATAATCCATAAAATAAAAAACTGCTTCATCAGGGTTGCAAGAATATGACCATGGCTGTAAAATAGATTCGGTTGGTTCATATTTCAAAAGAATGACAAATTTTCTTTTTTCTATTTCATCTTTTTCAAATAAATCTGTATAAGATGGTCGAAATAGGGGATTATTCCCTATACTAGCCCCTTCAAAAGTGATTATTTTATTTTTTCTTCTACAAGGAATATAGCAATTTGTTTCTCTAGCAAACGTCATCAATTCAAATGGGTCATTACATTCAAGTACGATATTTTTTTCTTCTCTCTCAGAAATTTTAAAATTAGGATTTAAATTAGTCAAAAGTTTAAGATACGTTGTTAATACTTCTTTTGGTTCAATCATTTTAATCTATTCCAACAATTATATACAAAATAGCCATTATATTAATTTATTTAAACCTTTCTCAATCCTATTTTAGTTTGTTTCATTAATTAATTATATATAGCCCCCGATTCCGTTTATAGTTAATAGTGCCTCTTTGTCTAAATAAATAGATTTTCAACTGCGTAGTTTCTCGACAATAACAGAAAATTATAAAAAATAATTTTATGCAGATTAATTGCTGAATTAATTTAAAGTTTCAAAAAGCTTTGATGGTTTTTGGAATTATAGTCGAGAAATTGCTTTCAGTAGGGAAGCAAGGCAAATAAAAAATTACGTATAACATCCCGAATTTGACGAAGTGCAAGGCTGAGGCATCCCGCAGCCGAGCATTTG
>CAZLGX010000054.1:0-7797 GCA_964559395.1 uncultured Methanosarcinales archaeon | reverse complement strand
CTGCGGGACGTCAACTGGATCTGAGCCTGGCATTGTCCAGACTCGGCCATTTTCTTTATTTTTTAAAATGTGTAGAAATTCTAATTTATATATCCTGCGTCAGCAAATGTCCAGTGCTACTCGATACTATATTTTCAAGAAGCAAAAACAGAAAGTATTTTAAGGGATAATAAAAAAGTATAATTCTTCCATAATGGTCAAGAAAAGAATGTGTCCGAAGTGCAGGAGCACAGATGTCATTTTAGACTGGGAAGCTGAAACGAGCTTGGGATTATCAACACTACGGCATTTCAAATGCAATGAATGTGGATTTATCGGAACATTTTTCCCGGAAATTGATGAAAAACAATAAAAATATAAAACCAAAAAAATATATCTAAGAATTATCAAATTTCACAATGACCAAATCAATAATAGTCAAATCCCAAGTAAAAGAGCATGCAAAGACGGACAACAAGCCTCTGAGCGTTGCAGAGGAATTCTACAAGGCGCTTGAAGAGAAGAACAAGGAGCTTATTGCACAGGCATGCAAAAGAGCCAGGCTGAACCAGAGAAATACGCTAATGGCAAGGGACTTGTAAATTCAGGAATGGTAGTAGCCTAAGCCTGTTTTCTGGCTGATTTTTTCCTCGAGGATTTTCAGGCGATGATGCCTTTTTGCCTTATCGAGCAGCAGGCTTCTCAGCTTGTGCTTTGCGCTTTCCAAAGAATCTGTCAAATCCCTTAATCTTTCCTCATGCTCGCTCATTACCCTCAATTTCTCTTCTCTTTCTTTGCTTAGCTCGTCCTCTAAAGCCTTAATATGATCTTTAAGCTCCTGCTTCTCATCACCTTCAGGCTTGAAGTATTTAGCGTACTTTCTTTCCAAATTAATCAAACTATCAATCTTTTGTTTTAGCTCATCAATATCTGTATAGCGTAATGTCATTCTTATGATGGATTTTCTCATCTTTTGCAATTGTTCATAAACACCTATTCTGGATTTTTCCCTTTCAGCATAAACCTTTGATATGAGAAAGAGATACTTTGTGAAATGTCTAAGTGATTTACGGCTTTGTATTGCTTGTTGCATTTTAAAAATGTCAAAAACCACCAATCATATCTCGAAAACCTATGGTTTTCGATGAACTTGGGAATCCTTTGGATTCGTCAAGTGATGGGTGGCATGAAGCGAAGCTTAATGAGAGGCTAACTTTTATGGTGGTTTTTGAGCATCTCAAAAATGTTCGCATTTTTGATGATCATCGGAAATCAAGAGATTTCCGAGATGCTCGAAAATATACCATCTTGTATAAGTACATTTTACTTACGTCCATTAGTCATAGACTAATGGTATATTTCCGACATATTAAAAGGATATTAATTTTAATCAATTCAAATCTATTTCTTGAACATTCCGCCAAATAAGCTTTTTTTCTTCTGCTCCGGTGTTGCAGTAAACGGCTCTTCCGGAATATCAAAGTCTGGCATAGGCGCGGGCTCCATTGGAGGCATTCCAAAGTCTGGCTGTGCAAAACTCGGGCTTGAAACCGGAGGCATGGCCGGCATAGGATTTTGCTGGACATTAGCTGGCATGAATTCAGGCTGCTGTGGCACCTGGGGCTTTGGAACGAATTCTGGCTCTTCGTCGTCAGATTTGAACATAGTCTCTTCGCTTTTGTGATGGAATTTTTCCTTGATCAGCTCCACTACTGCAAGCATTCCTTCTGCAATAGTCTTGTTTTGGTCTATAAGCTTGTCCAACTTTGAAATTATGGTTTCGTGCTTTCTGTTTTCTGCTTCGTACTCTTTATCTTCAAGCTTGAGTTGCTCAGCTGCTGCAGCGAAAATCTCAAGCATATTGTTCATAGTGTCTGTAAGCTTTCTTACAGCCTCGTGCAAATCTTTTGTAGATATTTCTTTTCTATCTTTAATCCCTTCCAATTCCCTCTTCAAGTCAGAAATATCCTTGTATGGTACAAACTCGTAATCTTCAGCCATTTCCATCATCCTCTTTTTACAACACTGTCAGAGATACTGAATAAAGATAATTGTATATAAAGATTTCGGAATTTTGGGTTTAATTTCTACAAATATGTCTTAACACCATGAGCTCTTAAACCTAACAATCTTGGATTTTGCCCTATTATTATTTTACGGTCGACCCTCATATTAACAAGCATAGATTTTGTAGAGCCTGAGTAACTTCTTCCCATAATTTCTTCTAAATTATCTAAGTTTGGTTCTAAGGGAACTGCATCCCAACCAGAAGCTTTTGCCTTCCCAACAAAATCAATAGGCTGTGTATTAGGGGGCAGGTTAGAATGGTATCTTCTTGGATCAACGTTTGGTATAGCTATTTTTAATCCTTCACCCACAATATGGTAGCCGCGATTATCTATTACCCAAACTGTAAGGCCGAGATGTTGTGCATTTCCTAATGCTCCATCAAAATATCTAAAACAGCCATCGCCAGCAAAAATATGCGGGAATAGATTTGGGTTTCCAAGTTTAACGCCTAGACCAAATCCAAAAGCGTCCCCCATTGTAGAAAAACGATGAAGGTCAAATCTTCTAACGCCATTAATTGGTCTTTGAATAATATACTGGGAATCTTTGTAGGCTTGACACACATCGTTAACAATTAAAGTACCTGCTCTGACTAACTTTGCATATTCTCTATAAAATTTAGCAAGGTCAACATAGTCATGCCCAGGCTCTTCTATTTCCCTAGAGTTTAAATTTTCAGGTATGTCAAAAAAGTTTGGCCTGTTTGTAATTCTCTTTCCTAATTCTGGAATTATATATTCCAAAGCCAGCGCCATATTGACTTTTACTCTTCTATACTTCCCATCAACCCTATGCCTAAAATTACCATCTCTACCTAACATAACATCCAGCCATGATCTTTTTGATCCGTAAGGGTTAGTTAAGTTTGTGAAATGCCATACATCTGCTTTGATATTACCAAGATTCAGCTCGTATTCACCAGGGTCAAAGCCCAAAAACACAACAATGTCTCTTCTAGACAAGCTATCCCACAATTGCTTAGTCCAATCGTTAAATCCAAGATGAATATGGCCAGCTGCATATGGATTGTTGTGGGCTACCGCACTAGCACCATTTTGAGAATAAATTACTGGTGCCTTTAATAAAGATGCTAAATTTGTTATGTAATCTTTTATTTCTGGGTGGCTTGCTGCTTCTATAGCAGCCTCTTCTCCTGCAAATAAAACGACTCTTCTCCTTTCAATTTCTCTCGGAAAATCTCTCATAAATATTCCAAGGTCTTTTTTATCTACTTCTCTTGGCTTATCAATTCTTGGAACATACAAACCACTAAAATCTTCTGATAAAACATCTGGATGAAACATAAAAGCTACCGGTTGTGATTTACTCAAAATTCTTTGGGCTTCTATTAATCTTTTTTCTAAATCTGCTTTTCTTTTGATAACTAAACAATTTTCACGAAGCAATGCTCTAACTATTTCTACAGAATTCGCGCCAGCTGGTGTCATGTCTTGAAGTGGTCCTCTGTCAGAATTTTTTGTTGAGTTAAGTGCAAATATGTATATCCCGGGTATATTATGAGCTTTTGCATTCGCCGGACCTAGCATAGCATAAAATGTAGCACCGCCAGTTGTAAACATGCCGGCAGCTTTACCATCATCAGAGGCAAAATTATATCCTAATAACAGATTAGTTGCAACTGCTTCAGGGATATCTAAAAATCTAGTCACTCCGTCATGTGCTTGATGCAAACCATCATAAGGCTCAGCGTATTTTGTTGTGTGAATTACACCACCACCATTAACACCTACAAATAAATCAACATTGCATAGACTAACGAGCTGTTCAATGAATTTCGAATGCCCACTATTATCAGTTAAAGTAGGACCTCTTGAATTTACTTTTCTATTTACTGTTCCTCCTTCGAGATGTGTTTTTGCATAGTTTTTAGTCATAGACCACACCCTCACTTTTAATTTTTTAGAAATTTAAAAGAAAATTTAGTGTGGCATTAAGCCACGACAATAATTAAAACTATCAGAATTACATATATTAAAACCAAGGAATTATTGCTGATATTCATCTCATATACATATAATAGGCACTACTATTTAAATATATTTGAATTTTTGAGTGATGTTGTTATTACCAATCAAAAGTAAAAATAGAAAGGTTTAAAAAGCGTTGAAAAAACATTGATTATATGATAACCTACGTAGGAGAGGAAGAAGCCAGATTGTTGGTCCAGAACCTAAAAAGACATCAGCCATTAGCGCATTGTGATATAGAAGGTTTAGCTAAATTAACAGAAGATTTAGCAAGGACAGTTGTTCCTGAAGGTGAAGCAGACAATATACATCTCCAATTTAGTCCTATAATTGCAGCAGACAGAGAACAACATTACCAATATAAGGTTTCTTTTGGCAGATTAATTGATAATTCTCAAATACAATATGATGCTCTATTGAAGTCCAATTCTAAAAAACCTTTTACCCCCAGCGATAGAGACTATTTCGAATCATTGATGCCTAGACTTAGGTCATCAAGATTTGTTGTTGATGTAATTAAGGGTTCGGACCAAAGATTTTCCCTTTTAGCAAAATTAAGGTGTACTGGGTCCTACGGAAGATCGATTACAAGACCTCTTCTGGTTGCGAGATATGCGCATAACCAAATGGTATCTAGATGGGAATACATGCATGAGCAAAGAACAGGCTTATCAATGGCTATTCCTGTTTTACGTTCATATTTAGGTTAATATTGCCAAAATTTGTACTTCACAGTAATTTTGAATTATTCTAATACTCCTTCAAGAACCTCACCAATTCATTAGCTTCTTCAAAATCCATAAACTCCTTTTTTGTCATTGAAGGAATATTTTTGGGCTTTTTCTTCTTGAAGATTACTAAGTTGTCTGCATCGAGCAATTTTGATAGGGACTGCATTTGTGGATTCACTTTGTCGCTGACTTCTGTAAGAATTATTTCTTTGTCCTTTTTTGCTATTATGTCAAAAGGTGTTTTTTTTGTTTCAGTCGCGTCGAAGCCAAGCTCCACATATTTTTTTGAAACTACAGACTCGGATTTGCTGTCTGGAATTTTGTTTTTGGAAAAAATGTCTACATGGGCAAAAACCTGATGCCCGAAAATGTCGTAAAGCTTTCTTGCATTGTTTACGGTAATTTCAGAATTTTCGTTTTCGTATTTCATCATCATCCTACTTGTAACTCCAATTTTTTTGGAAAGCGAATTTAATGAATATCCAAGCTCTTCTCTTCTTTCCTTCAGTTTTTTACCTGAAATAGATGCAGTCAAGCCGGCCTGGCTTCTTTTGACAAATGGGAACTTATTGTTTATGCAATTGATAAATGTGTTAAAGTTAAGGGTATATATATCAAATCTTGTGTAAACAACATTATTTTCCAGCTTATCTCCAGCCTTATCCGCTACTATTATTGGGGAAGCTCCTATATAAGCAGCAACTGAGAGCATCTCTTGCGTGTACTCCTTGCTGATTGAATTGGCATCTTCTAAAACTTTAATCAGCAGAATCTGGCCGTTTCCTCGCGCAAGAATGTCAAAACAGGTTCTTGTCAGGTTTTTTATGACACATCCTTTCTTCAGCAAAAATATGTTGAGCTTGTCCAATAATGTCTGTTTCATGGCTAAACCAGAAAGAATTATGGTTTAAAAATGTTGTTAAAATTTACAGGTTTACAAAAAAATAAAATATATATACTCACTCTTAAATCAATATTACATGCGCATAACAATTTCTGGAAAGGCAGGCGCCGGCAAAAGCACAGTAGCAAAGCTGCTGTCTGAAAAACTAAACTTGAAGCATTATTCAATTGGCGACTTGATGAGGGCAATGGCAAATGAAAAGGGAATTACCCTGCTGGAATTAAATAAGTTTGCCGAAGCAGACAAATCAATAGATTTCGCGCTTGATGAAAAATTAAAGGAATTAGGTAAAACAAAAGACAACTTTGTTGTTGATGGAAGATTGACTGCTTTTTTCATTCCTGATGCAGACGTCAGAGTTTTTCTTGAGACTGACGACAGGGTAAGGGCTGAGAGAATTTTGAGGGACAAGAGAGAGCATGAGAAGAGCAAAGACATAGATGAAATGGTAGAAAAAATCAAGAAAAGAGAAGAAAGCGAGAAGAAAAGATACAGGCAGTATTATGGAGTTGATTATGCTGATAAGAAATTGTATAATCTAATTATAGATACAACAAACCTAGTGCCCAGCGAGGTTGTTGAGAAAATTGTCAAGTTTGTGAAATCAAGGCGTTTTTAGTTGAGTAGAAATCTTTATAAACAAACATCAAGTTTTGAATTTATTTCTATGGCGATAATAAAAAAGCATGATTTTGTGGAGATAGAATACACTGGAAGAACAAAAGAAGACAATGCAGTGTTTGACACTACTCAAGCAGATGTGGCAAAAAAAGAGGGAGTTTATGGTAAAGATGATGACTATCCCTCTGTTGTGATATGCGTCGGCGAAAACAATATTTTGAAGGCATTGGAAGAGCATTTGGTAGGCAAAGAAACAGGTAAAGAATATAAATTCGAGATAAGCGCTGAAAACGCATTTGGCAAAAAGGATGCTCGGCTTTTGCAGATGATTTCGCTTGGCAAATTCAGGCAACAGAACATACAGCCGGTGCCTGGACTGCAATTAAACATAGACGGCGTTTTTGGCATTGTAAAGACCGTAAGCGGCGGGCGCTGTTATGTTGACTTTAACCATCCTCTTGCAGGCAGGGATTTGGTTTATGATGTAAAAATAAAACGCATTATTGATGATGACAAGGAAAAACTCAACTCATTGTTAAGGCTTCATTTGCATACAAAAGATGCAGAAGTGGAAATAAAAGATGGCTCTGCTGAAATAAAATCAAAATCTGAAATCTCAAAAGAAGCACAGGAAGAGTTCAAAAAGATTGTTGGGGGAGTTATTCCATCCATTAAGAATGTTGATTTCGTTCAAAAGGTTTAAATATTAGTTATAACCATTGCCAAATAACAAAAAGACGGTTTGTCAAAAACCACCAGTCATAGGCTGGTAGCATACTGCTATCGCAAATGTTTTTGCGTGGTTTTTGCCCGACATGTGAGCGAGTTCGTGTGACTTGCGAGGCTCGCGAAGAGACTCGCTCGCCATTTACCAGCTCACTCGCATGTCACTGCTCGGAAATATACCATATTATATAAGCACATTGGACTTACGTCCATCAGTCAAGACTGATAGTATATTTCCGACATATAAAAGGTGATTATGTGGAGAGCTTTATAAAACATGCAACAGAAGTTGCAGAAAATGAAAATCCCAAGATTCTTTCTATGGATAGCAAGCAGCAGCATCAAGACAAGGAAACCCATGACATAGATGCGGAACTTGAGCAGCTTCTTGCAAGGCAAAGAGCCACTATTAAAGTCGTTGGCTGCGGCGGCGGCGGCAATAACACAATAAACAGGATGACAGAAGTGGGAATTGTGGGAGTGGATACTGTGGCTGTCAACACAGACGCCCAAGATCTTCTTTATACAACATCCAACAAAAAAATTCTGATTGGCAGAGAATTGACAAAAGGATTGGGCGCAGGCTCGGAGCCGAGATTAGGGGAGGAAGCGGCAAGAGAGCAGGAGTCAGAAATAAAAAAGGCATTGCAGGGCTGCGATATGGTTTTTGTTACATGCGGCTTGGGAGGAGGGACTGGGACAGGCTCTGCACCTGTTGTTGCAGAGGTTGCAAAAAAGCTTGGAGCCTTGACTGTTGGAGTTGTCACAATGCCATTTT
>CAZLGX010000053.1:0-7827 GCA_964559395.1 uncultured Methanosarcinales archaeon | reverse complement strand
AAATCTACTGCACCGAATACTGAACCGGATAGCATTACTGCTCCTGTACCTAACGCAATCATCCTCTTTATAGCTTTTTGAAATCTCATCTTACAAACACCTCCAAGTGTTTTGTTGGTTTTACTGTATAATATTGTAGAATATTATACTTTATGTAGAACCATCTCTTTAGAAATGGTTCTTGCCTTTAAAAGAAAGTTTTCCATATTTAAAGCTTTTGGTATTATTACCAATTTGAATATATATATTCCAGTATAGATATTGTTAATTTCACGTAGGAAAGAAAATTATATTCACTTATGGTTTATATGCTTTTAGTTTTTGATAATATTGCATTTAAATGAATTATATTATGGCGTTAAAACAAGCTTTCCAGCTTCAATTTTCCATTCCAATTTCTGCCCTTCTTTTAGATTCTCTGCTTCAATTATCGGCTGCGGTATTGTTACTACCTTGCTTTTTCCAACTTTCCTTAATTTCACTGTCAGCAGATTTTTAATTCTTGCTCTTTCTATTTCTAACGCTTTTTGTGCATCTGCCGGATTTATAACCTCTTCATGGCATTTATTGCATCTCCATCCTCTTACTTCCATACCTTTCCATTCAGTTCTTATCTTTTCCATCTTTCCGCCGCACTCGCATTTCAGCTTTAGATTTTCAAATTCCATAATAGAATAAACTAAACCCGCTCTTTAAAATATTTGTGATTTTGTTGAATTGGGTCATTAAGTATTGCAACCCAACAACAATGGCGGCAAATAGAGTGCAGAACTTTTTTCCGTTACTAAGTTCGGAAAAAAGTTTTGCGAATAGGATTTTTGAACGAAGTGAAAAAATCCGTGTTTGCCTGCCATTATTGTTGTTGGGTCTACGCTTTACAAGTTTATTTTTATAGTTTTAATCATAGATTAAACAATATTTAAATATCAATGGAAAATCACAAATGCTATGGCCAAGCCAACAATCTCTTTATGCATGATAACAAAGAATGAAGAGAAGTATTTAGAGCAATGCCTGAATAGCGTTAAAGATTTAGTTGATGAAATAATAATAGTTGATACTGGCAGCACAGACAAAACCAAGGAAATAGCTAAGAAATTCAATGCTAAAATTTATGACTTCAAATGGATTGACGACTTCTCCGCAGCAAGGAATGAAAGCCTGAAGCATGCAACAAAAGACTGGATTTTGGTATTGGATGCTGATGAAGTTATTGACAAGGAAGCCGTAAAGGCAATAAAGGATTTTATTAAGAAAAATGAATATGACGCATTCTCATTAATTCAAAAAAATTATACTAATGACAGCTCAATAGCAGGATTTGTCATCGAGGACCATAAAGAAGACAACAAAACATATTCTGGATGGTATGGCTCTTTAATTGTGAGGTTGTTCAGGAACAATAAAGGATACGAGTTCAGCGGCACAGTGCACGAGCTTGTTGAGCCGTCGATTGAAGCAAAGAACGGCAAAATTGCGGTTACAAATGTGCCAATCCACCACTATGGAAATACAAGCCCCGAAATAGTCAAAAAGAAAAGAGAATTTTATCTCGAGCTTTGCAGAAAAAAAGTAAAGCAAAATCCAAGCGATGCTACTTATTATGAGCTTGGAGTTTTGTACAAGGAAAATAATAATTTTGATGATGCAATAAAATCATTCAGAAAAACAATTGAGCTGAATCCGAAGCACAATATGGCTTTTTATGAGCTGGGAATTATTTACGAGCAAAAAAAAGATTTTGACGAGGCAATAAAGAATTACACAGGGTCATTAAGGATTAAAGAAAATGCTGAGGCTTTCCAAAATCTTGGAGTCTGCTATTTGAAGAAAGGGATGCTTAAGGAAGCATATAGGAATCTAACAAAGGCAATGATGCTTAATCCAAACAAATACACTATATATAATAACTTAGGGGCTGTTTTGGAGAGGAATAGTAATTATGACACAGCTATCCAAATGCTGGAAATCGGAATAAAGCTGAATCCTAAAAACGTTATTGGATATTATAACCTTGGCCTTGTTTATGACAAGAAAGGCGAGTTTGGGAAAGCTCTTGAGAATTACGAGAAGGCAGTTGAAATAGGGCATAGAAAGAAGGAAGAGATAAAAAAGAGAATACACCAGATAAAAGTCATAGTGATGCAAAATCCGAATATTAAGTATGGGTTTAAGATGGGTGAGTAAATAATAAGTTTAAAATATTAGAATAAAACTTGATTTGAATTATGAAAAGCAAAACAAAAACAAAAAAGATAAATGAAGACGCTTTTGAGAAAGCTTTTGGTATTTGGAAAGATGCTGGTATCAAAGATTCTGTAGAATATGTCAGGAATATAAGAAAAGAATGGGAAAAAAGAGCTAAAAGATTAGGATTACGATAAAAATAAAGAAATGACCATATAATTCCCTACTTATTTTTAGTTTTTTCCGAAATTTCCCTTCTCAATCAACCACTATTAAGTAGTTAAAAATAGAAAGATTTAAAAAGGGATGATATAGTAGAATGAATATGGGGGAGCAAATAGAAGCCAATCAAACTAATGGCAGAAGTAGAAGGAATTTCTTAAAGACTTTACTTTTGGCAGGAGCCTATCCGGCAGCCAAGCCATTAGAAATTATAGCAGAAGAACTTCCTGAATCAACAAATACAAGCGAAGCAGGTTTGGCACAATCCACTTCTACAATTGATTCTCCGCTTGAAAACAGGATAGATGCTTATGTAAAGGCAAGAAAGCGCAGTGGTTATTTAAGCAATACAGACAAAGTCAGCATTACTGTATATGATATAGAGCATGACAGAAAAATAGTAAGCATTAACGAAGATGTTAGGAGAATGGCGGCTTCTACAATAAAGGATTTTATAATGTTGGCTGTTTTTGACCAGATAGATAGAGGCAGGATAAGCTATAATCAAGGAGTAAGAGATAATGTAATGGGAAGAAGCCTTACTGTAAAAGATTTGGTTGAATCAATTATCTCGTACAAATATGACATTCCGGGCAGCGCAACGATAGGCAACAGGCATGCAAATATGCTTATAGATCTTCTTGGCGGACCAGATATGGTAAGCCAAATAATCCAAAAATACGGGCTTTTCAGTGAAACAAGAATCATTGAGAAAATACCTCCATATGGCAGGACATATAATAATACCACTTCCACCCACGATTTGAATATTTTCTATAATCAAATGTGGCGTGGTAATTTGCCCAGATCAGAAGAGATGAAAAGAATCTTATCTTTGCCAAAGAGGGATAGATTATGGGACATGACTTGTATTCCTAATGGAGTGCTTCAGTATACAAAGTCGGGTTATGTTTATGGTGTGAATGCAGATAGTGGGGTGCTTGTAATGAGAGATGCGCAAGGCAATCCGCACCCCTACGCAATTAGCATTATGATAGAGGATAGGACCAAGCCGAACTCAAAAATAAGAAATCCCGAATGGGGGAGAAAGCGCTCAGAATTGATTAGAGATATTTCAGAAGGGGTTTATGATTATTTATATGAAACTCATCATGGCAGACGTTATATGTGCAGACAGCATAAGGGTAATCATCTTGGTGAAAGGCAGTGATAATTTCTAAATGACTTAACGAGTAATTTATTTCAAAACTCCCAAAGACCTTAAATAAAGATAAAACAAAATCAATAGTATAAATAAAAATATCCATTTCGGATCTATTGAAAATCCCCGTCCTTTCTTGTTTTTAAGTAAGACCTCTAAAACAGATAATCTTTTCTCAACTTCATTGAAATGTTTTTCAGTTTCAATTCTTTCTTTGAGTTCTTGAATATCTTTTTTATTTTTGCTTATTTGGTCAACATATGATTTTATTCTATCTGTAGCCCACATCACAAAATATAAAATTCCAATATACCCTAAAATCGCTAAAAAATAAATAGCACTTTTTACTTGGTCTACTGCAGTTTTTGGCGGGAATATTTGAAAAACTATCGTCGCCAATCCAACTAGTAAAGTTATAATATAGCAAATGACACAACTTTTTAGACATAATTATGTCATTTGCTTATTACGAGAAGACAACAATTGTCTAATAACTTTTGTCTTCGAGTATAGTTATGAAATCCAAACGGGGCTTTTTTTCCATTTTTTAGATAAAAATAATTCATTTATAAACATTTTTGATTCATCCCTCTAGTATTTTGTAGAAAGTATCAAATATCGGAATGTCAGTAACTGCAAGATGGTATTCAATATTTAAATTATTGCAGACTTCTTCTATTCTTGCGCAATGGGCGTCAAGCTGTTGCTGGTAATCCATCCTCATCCTGGGGCTTACGAATGTCCTTAATATTCCGCCTGTCTCGCTGTCTTTTAGCTTCATGTCACCTTCCATCTTCAGCTCTTTTTCAACCCTGTCCAAGACCTGAATCACTTTTATTTCATGGTCGCCCAGTAAATACAAAGCTTCCCTTATCTCTTCGATATTGACTAGAAAGTCTGAGGCAATCACAAGCATCGATTTGCTGCCAATGACTTTTTTGTACTGCCTTATTGTATCAAGCAGCTTTGAGTAGCCTTTTGGCTTTATCGAGTTAAGATGCTGAACCATTGCTGCCAGATGAGCCATGCCTCTTTTCGGCTGGAATATCTCCAAAGTGTCGGCAAATGTTGCAAACTGGAATTTCTCGTTGTCTTTCAGAGCAAGATAAGCCATTCCAACTCCAATCATTGATGCATAATCAAACTTGCTTATTGGCCTGCCAAAATCCATAGAGGCGCTTTTGTCCAATATCAAATGCGCAACAAGGTTCCTTTCTTCCTCATGGACTTTCATATAAAGATTGTCGGTTCTTGCATAAACCTTCCAGTCAATCAGCCTTATATCATCACCTGGAGCATAAATCCGGTAGTCTTTGAAAGTCAGGCCATGCCCTGCAGCTATTGATTTTCTGGGGCCGCTTAGCGTAGACGTCACTCTTTTGTTCACGACTAAATTAAATCTTTTCAATTGGTCCAGAAATTGTGTGTTTATCATTTTATTTGAAGAGTTTTTGATAAATTTTAATGGATTTTTTAGTTAATGAGTTTTATTTAATGTTTTTAATCGTTTATTGGGTTTTTTCGTTAATGGGTTTTAGATATTGCGCTTCGCGCTTAATTCTTTTAGCTCCACTTGCGCTGAACAATAGGCGCACGAAACATTAACGAACGATTCAATAATAAATAATTTTTAAAAAATAAATTAAAATAAATTTAAATTATTTTACCTTATCAACCATTGTCTTTACTGCATCATCCACTGACATGCCTTTTCTTTCGGCTTCAAAATTTAAGACTATCCTGTGCCTCAATATAGGATAGGATAATATATTCAAGTCGTCATTGCTTACATGGTTTCTGCCTTGTATCAATGCCCTTGCTTTTGATGCCAGAATTAACCCAATTGATGCCCTTGGCGATGCGCCATATTGAATTATTTCCTTATTCTGCCTTGTTGCCAACACAATTTTTACTGCCCTTTGCTTAATGTCATTTGCAATAGGCACTTGTCTAGTCAGTCCCTGCAAAGTCAATAAATGATTTTTGTTCAGCATGACTTTAAGCCTCTGCTCTTTTGCCTCAGATGCATACTTGTCAACAATCTGTAGCTCTTGGTCATAAGTTGGGTAATCAACTTTTATTTTCAGCAAGAACCTGTCGGCTTGGGCTTCTGGCAAGGGATATGTTCCCTCTTGCTCGATGGGGTTCATTGTTGCAAGAACAAAAAAAGGCAAATCAAGCTTAAAAGTGTTAGTTCCAACTGTTACTTGCTTTTCCTGCATTGCCTCGAGCAGGGCTGATTGAGTTTTTGGCGTTGCTCTGTTGATTTCATCGGCTAAAACAACATTTGCAAATACAGGGCCTGGCTGGAACTTGAAATTTCTTTTTCCGCCTGATTCCTCAATTATGTAAGTGCCTGTTATATCTGACGGCATCAAGTCCGGAGTATTTTGTATCCTGCTGAACTTCAAGTCCATAAGCTGAGCAAGAGTCCTTACAGTCAATGTCTTTGCTAGGCCTGGATAGCCCTCAAGCAGCGCATTTCCGTCGCATAAGATAGCAACAAGAATCTGCTCGACTACATTCTCCTGCCCAATAATTACTTTGCTAACTTCTTTCTGAAGCTCGTCAAAAACCTGTTTGTAATTTTTCATTAAAAGGTCACCTCTTTAAAAAATGTTTTTGTTTTTCTTTTTATAGGCTTACAGGTATCTCTACATTAATTTTATCGAATTCAACATAATAATTGTCTTTATGCGTTTTCTTATCTTCTGTTTTTTCAATAATATCCAACTCCAAAAGCAAATTTATGTCATCATATACATTTTTGTAAGGCCTATTAAGCTGTTTTGCAAGCTCGTAGATTGATATAAATTTTTTGTGCCTCAAAGCTTTTATTATATCCAGCCTTTTCTTGCTGAATAAATTTCTGTACTCGTCCTCGCTTAAAGACAGGACATCGATTGATTTTTTTAGCTTTCCTTCCTCAAGCTTCTTGAATTCTTTTTTGGATTTATGAAAAAACCTGTCCAAATCTTCAATTACGACATTTATTTTTTTAATTTTTATCTTCATTTGAATCACTTTCAATTATTTTTTTAACATCCTTATGAAAATCATTGATTGCAGTTTCTATATCTATGAAACTGTAAAGGTATTCTTTATTGCCTCTATGTATATGTGGCGGCTTATTTTCATGGTTGTCATAGCCCAATATTCTTACATTATCTTTTATTAAAACAAATGTGTATTTTAACCCTAATGGGTTTTTGCCGCTCTTTTCAAATCTATACCCCTCAAGTTTAATGATATAATTTTTGAATTTAGTGATTTTCTTAATCACTATATGGCTTTTCATACTATATGGTATAGTACAACATATATAAGCTTTTCTGTTTTGTTTAACCTTCCGCCAGTTTCCTGAAATAATTCTTAACTAATTCCTGCTGCTCCTGCGGGATGTTTTCTTCGTAAGCGACTGCCTCTTTCACAGCAAATTCGTTTGGAAATGTAGATTCAAACTTTTGATAACTGGTTTCTCCCTCTTCCTTTACATTAACTTTGAAATCAATTGGCTTGATTCTTATGTTAAGCTCTTTGTCGCCTAATTTTGCAACATCCTCCTTGCCATAAATATCTTCGCTTGTGTTGAGTTTTGTGGCAACAAAATTTCCAACGCCCTTTGGGCCCCTTTCAAAAATGTCAGGCACAGTATTCCTTGCGAAATCGAGCAATTTCAGATTGGCGGTAGTGGCAAAAATTATTAAAAATGATAGCACCATTACTGCAAGGATTTTATATGAGAGAGTTTTTGGATTTATGAACATCGACAAGCCGACATTTTTCATCTCCGACGTTACTTCATATTCAAGCTCCTGCACGACAGGATTATCTTTGTCAAGATTGTCGGCAGCTGTCCTCAATTTCTCCCTCAGCGGAGCATATTTGCTTTCTACCATAATCGGCTTGGAAGTCCTGTAAAAACTTATGTAAGAATAAAACCCGAGATAGCCTGCTGCAGGAATCAGGGCGAATATTGGGTGCAGGTCAAAAATCGACAGTATGAGGTAAAAAACAAGAAACACAAGAGTTGTGTTTACAATGTTCTCAAATAATATTATCTCATTTAGAGTCCTGTTGATTTCCTTTACTACATTTGAAAATTGTTTCATTTTAGCAAGTTTCTGAAGCTCCTGAAGTTTGCTTTAGACAATCATTTTTCTTTTTTAAATCATCTATTTCTTTCTTAAATTTAGTCACATCAGACAATGCATTGCTCAAGTCAGCAGTCTTTTTTGCCAAATCCGTCAATGTAT
>CAZLGX010000052.1:0-7938 GCA_964559395.1 uncultured Methanosarcinales archaeon | reverse complement strand
AAGAGACGACAAACTAGTTTTGATGTTTAACAGTTCGTGCAGAGATAAAATATACAGCACTTTAAAATGAGTTCAAAATTTTTGTTTTTCGGTCCATTTGAATGGAAGGATTTGGAATGGTCTAATTTTTCTGCACCTCCGTTAGGCGTGCATCTTGAAACTAAATTATCTGTATTGGATGGCATTAGCTGAACTGATGAGGCATCTGCTCCACTTTGCTGGAATTGATACACTGCTCTCTCAAAACTTTCTCTATCAATTATTTTAGTGTCAGGATCCATTAGGACAATTGTATCTATTGATTGCTCTAAATGTCTTATAGCATGTCTTAAAGTAGCTGGCTTCCTTAAATTAACTGCCTTTTCCCAAATTTCCAAGCCCAATGATCTTGCAACTTCTACTGTGTTGTCTGGAGATGAATCGTCTATCATTAAAATCCTGTCTGCATAGTCCCTCATCCAACTTTCATAGAATTCAGGCAAACGACCACCATAATTATAAGCCGACATGACAATCTTATAGGGCCTAAGCCCCTTTCTGAAAATAGCCGACTTGAGAATTGCGTATAATAATAATATTAATCCTATGGTTATTAGTATAGCTGGTATAGCTGAATCTTTTTTCTGGGATTGTTCTTCTATTTCACAATTACTGCTCAAATTTGGCTTATTAGCGGGAATATTGCATTTCCTAATATCATTGCATTGCCTTGTTAGTGTTCCATTTATGCATACTGACCATTCTGAGCATTTCCACTGAGATTCGCAGAAACGGGTAAATCTTAATCTTCCGCCTCCCCCTTGCTTTCAGTAGGAATAATTGTAATTTGAGGCGATTCAAGTGTTAGATTATACCATTTCCTATATTCATTATACCGCCATACTGCAAATCCACCGTATTTTTCATATTGGTTTAACCCGTCCATTTGAATTAGGAATAATTCAAATTCATCTTGTGACAAATGAGGTTCTCCTAGAGGCACATCCTCCATTATGCTGATTGTTACAATCATTGTAATATTGCTAATTAGCAAATTATCTTCAGCACGATTAAGACTGGAATTTGCAGTAAAACCATAATCTATTAAGGTTGCGAAATCATGCTGATACGAATTAATTCCATCTGAAATTCCCGCTAATTTCATTTGGCCATCATACCACCAGGCAATTATGTGGCTTATAGTCAGGTTTGATTGATGTGCCCTTTCAGCAATTAGATTATTTACCCTTATGCTTTGGTTAAACCAGTATAATTCATTTTCGCTAAATCCTGGAATTGATGCTATTTCTATCTCTGTAAGGTAAGCATCGTATATATTTCCAACGCCGTTTATCCAAAAATCAAAATAAGTTGTTAATTGTTCCTGGCTTTTTGTGAGAAAACTTGAATCCCCCATTCCAGTACCAATAACATAAAAACCTTGTTGCCTGGCGTAATCCACAAATTCCTTGAATATAGCCTGGTCTGTTCCTAATATTAATGATAAGTCTGTTCCAGTCAAATAAATTGCGGTGAAATTATGCGATTTTAGATAGTCAACAGCTTCAGGCTTCAATCTTTCTGAATGAAATTCCCAATGGTCAAATGTTCCATTAATTATTATTGCCTCATATGCAGGCAGGAATATTGCATGTTCTATATCCCTTGAAATAATTGTTTTCTTTGTGGATGGATTATAAATTATGATTAATATTGTTAAGACTATGATAACTAACATCCATTTATTGTTTCCTTTTGCTATATTACCACTCTTGTCCATTCTTTTATATTCCATCTCTTAAAAATATCTCATATGTTTTCCCTTTTGCGTTCCTTACTATCATATTATTCTTTTCAAAATGAGTTAATACCTGGCTGATTTTAGCCTTTGATAAATTAACCCTGTATTTCAATGTTGATTGTGTAATTCCTTCCTGATTCTTGATTGCCTTTATAATTGCTTTTTCGTGCTCATCCATTGACCTGAGCATTGCCTCAAACCTGTTATTCTCAATGTTTGTATTCTTGTCTTCTTCCAATCTTTTCAAGATTGCCTGCTCTCCTTTATCGAAGAACAATAAGTAAAACCCTAATGCAAATATGAATGCAATAAATCCTTTCTTTTCCCTGTTGTCAAACCTGCATTCTCTTCTCCTGCAGTTCCTGAATCTTCTTGCTCTTCTTAAGGTTCTTCTTTCTTCAAGCTTCTTCTTATCCGGCAGCTTCCACATAACATTCATGGTATTCTCTTTTCCGGATATGACGGAATATTCCTCGAACTTTGTTCCAAAGTCACATCCTAATACTGTCTTTGGTGTTTCTTTTCTTGTTTTTTTATTGTGAATTTCTATCGTTGGGGGTGGGTGGTCAATGTCATTAAGTTAAGCCCTAACTTTCTTTTTGGTTACTATAACATAAACTCTTTTTCCTAAATATTTTCTTGGGACATCTGCTTTAGCTGATGTACCAATAGGCGTTACAATCCTCTCCAAAAAGCCTTCAACTTCTTCGTCCTTCAAGATAAGCTTTCCTTTATTCAGTTTAATTATTCTCATAATAAGATAACTATAGATATCTTTATAAACTTTTCTATCTTAAAAATTATATGAAAAAAGCAAAAAGAACCATTCCGAGATAGGTATAATTTGTTCCAACTTCATAATTTATGAAGCCTTGGCATTCGCAATTTTTCTCCTTTTTTTTATGAAGCTGAAAATCTCATCAGCTTCAACCATGCCTAAATTTAAGTCTACTAAGAATTCTTCATCAATCTTTTCGCAATGCCTGCCAACTTTGTCGGCAACTCTGTAAACAGCATTCAATGAATGCTTTGTTGCTCTCGCAACGCCTCTAAAGCTGTTCTTTTCAACAAAGTGATTGCAAATATTTTTTATTTCTTTTTTTGGGAGTTTTGAATAATAAAGTGGAGTTCCTTTTGTCCTTACAAATTGAGTTCCGCACTCGGTACATTTGTAGTTTTGAGTTCCATTTTGTTTTTTTCCGTTTCTTACAATGTTTTTCAAGCCTTTTTTGTTGTAGCATCTGCATTTCTTATTTGAGCATACAACATCTAATTTTCTTCTTTTCTTTGGCATTTTAGCACCTCTTTTTATGATGATAAATATATCAAATAGTATTTAAGAACTATTATTTAAATCATTCGTTTAGATAGTCATTCTCAGAAACGTTTAAATATTAGTCATTATTTCAGAGTTGTAACATAGGGGATGGTTATTAATGAAAAAAATTGTCCTTGTTACTGGAGCAGGCGGGCAGGCAGGAATAAATGTAATTAAAGCTTTAATTAATCAAGGTTATGATGTCGTGGCTGCTGATGCTAATGAACTTGCTTCTGGACTTTATCTTACTGAAAGAAGGCATGTAATTCCTCTAGCTGATGACCCTCAATTTCCTCAAGTTTTGATGAATTTATGCAAAAAAGAAAAAGTTGATTATTTGGTTCCAACAGTAACGCCTGAATTTTTCCCTATTGCTGAGCATGCTAATGAGTTTCATGAATTAGGCGTTAAAATATTGATGTCTAATAGGGAGTCTGTTGAAAAAACGTATAATAAATTATTAACATCAAAGGAATTAGCAAGGGCTAATATTCCTGCGCCTAAGTTTGGCGACCCTTCCACAGAAAGTATAGACAGCTTAGTTGATAGAGTTGGATTTCCAATGTTCCTAAAGCCTATACGTGGAAGTGGAAGCAGGGGAACATCAAAAGTTATGGATAGAGAAGATTTAGAGTTTGTATTGAAAAGAGCTTCTGGCCTTATTGCTCAGGAATTTTTAGATGGCACAGAATACACAGTTGATTGTTTATATGATGAAAACTCAAATCTGATTGCCCATGTCCCAAGAGAAAGAATTGAGGTAAAGGCTGGTTACTCAGTCAAGGGTGTTACAGTAAAAAACAGTGCTATGGAAAAGGTTTCTGCCAGAATTGGAAAAGAGTTCAAGCTGCAATATGCCGCATGCATTCAATACATCGTTGGCAATGACGGAACTCCAAAAGTTGTTGAGATAAACCCTCGGTTTTCTGGCGGCTTATCATTAAGCATAGAAGCTTCTGGGATAAATATACCGGATGTTGCGTTAAGAATGCTTGAAGGAGAAAAATTTGAGCGTCTTACATACAAAGAAGGCGTTCAGATGACAAGGCATTTTACCGATATATACATATCTGATGGGCGTGTATCCTTTCCTTCTGATTCCTCAGATCGAATTTACCAGCCAAGGGTTGTATTGGCTATTGGAGCGCACCCAGACGATATAGAAATAGGATGCGGCGGCGCTTTAATAACTCATAGAGATAATGGCCATAAAGTTTATGGGTTAGTTCTAACTGATGGCGAGATGGGGGGAGTCAGAAAAACAAGGCTGAGAGAGGCTGAAAGATCAGCGGAAGCCCTTGGCCTTGATGGCCTGTATTTCCTGCATTTAAGCGACGCAAGGGTAACAGACGATCTGGATACCGTAACAAAGATCAGAGACCGGATTTACAGGGTTCAGCCTGATACCATTTATACCCATACTGACAAGGATTCTCACCAGGACCATAGGAACAGCTCCAGGGCTGTGAGAAGTGCTGCCAGGGATGTCGCCAGGATTCTTTTATTTGAGGATGTCAGAACCCAATCTGAATTTACCCCCCATGTTTATATCGAGCTTACCCAGTTGGCGCTTGAAAGAAAGATTGCCGCTTTGCTGTGCCATAAATCGCAGGAAGGCAAGAGTTTTACTGTTGATCACGTCAGGTCCATGGCTGAATACTGGGGAAACAGGCAAAATACAGGGTATGTGGAAGCATTCGAACTGAATCATCTCATGCTGAGAAAAAATGATCTATAAATTAATTTGAGGGGGGAACAATGATGGAAAAAAAACATATGGGAAAGCTAAGAAAAATTGCAATTGCAGGCGCCATCGCAGCTTTGCTGTCGCCCGGCAATATTTACGCACAGGGCAGGCATGGAAATTCAGGGAATCAAATCCCTGCGCAGGCCAGCCAAGAAGCCGCGCTGCAAGACAACCAATCCGGTGCCGGAACAGAAGCGCCCGGAGCAATTTATGCAGGCCAGGGCATTATTGCACAGGATGAAAATGCCAAAAAAGGAAGTGTCCTGGAAAACATTACAATCGGCCTACAGCCGGGATTCTTCTACACTGATATTGAAAGCGAGAATGTAGCTACAAAATTAAGGCAATACGGCCTTAATCTGAGATGGGATATAAATCCCAGCCTGGCTTTGCTGGTTGACAGCTCAATTTACGACACATTGAAAAGGGTGAAGACCAATCCCGACCTAAGCAGGGACTACACTTTCTTGAAGCTTACCGCAGGCCCTTTGATAAAATTCGGCGAAAACCTCACTGTCATTCCGAGATACAGGTTTATTTCCGATGTCGATCATCTTGACCTGGAAAGCGTCGGCAAAAGGGCAGGCGTTGAATCGCATGGTTTGAGCCTGGAAGCATATGCCAAGTCAGGCGCTTTGCCCCACACGGAATTTCTTGGCACTGTGGATGCTGATTTTGCCAGGGATGGCGAGACTTACCACGCATTTTCCGCGGGAGCGGCGCTGCATTTCCCAGTGGGTTTCGTTCTTGGAAGGTATATTCATGCTGAAGATACATTCAGCAGTAAGAAGTGGGACATGGGTGAAGGAAGGCTGAGGCTTTATTCTACAAAAGATAACAAGGACTCTAAATTCTTTATTGAGATTGGAGGTACTGGAGGCGACCAAAATTCTGTTTATGGCGGGATTGGCATTAAACCAATTACACCTTCAAATAAAAGGGCATTAAAGGACCTTGAGCTAAATTTAAGAGGAAATCACATCGATGACAGAATGAATCATGCTACTTTTAATATATTTGGCTTGTACATCAATTTCAGGTTTTAGATTTTTGTAAAAAATGTTTAAGAGCCCCTCGTTAATACCAATCATTGGACTAGGAGATATCTTAGTAAGATTACTTAAAAAAAGGAAAAGGCCGGAAGAGGAAGCCAAGAGTAATGGTGAGCCAAATAGTGATTACACCATAATTATGCCACTATATAACAAAGAAGGCGTAATAAGAGATGTTCTGGAAAGTTGGAGAGATTATAAGGACAGGTTACTTGTCGTGGATGATCTTTCTCAGGACAATGGGTCTAGGATTGTTGAAGAGATGGGGTTTAATTTGCTTAGATGTGAGAGGAATGGCAGAAAGGTAGGGGCTGTTTGGGAAGGGCTAAAACAAGTTGGCACTAAATACTCATTGATTGTAGATGCAGACGTAGTGCCTGATAAAAGTTCCGAGAAAACTTTAGATCAGATAGTGGGTGAAATAGACCGTGATGGTATTGAGGGCGGTACATGCGAAATTATATCAAATGTTAATCAGGAAGGCTTGCACTATTTGCTTGTACTTCAGTGGCTTGACCACAAAAATGGCATGCGATTCGGAAAGAGGTTTCACGGGACCGGAAAGAAAAAGCGTGTTTTAGTCTCAGGCGGTTTTGGAATATACAGGACAGATGTTTTGAAGGAGATAACCCAATACCAGATGAACCGAGAAAGAAGCTCTTTTGTTGGAGAAGACTTGGAAAGAAACCTTGAGATTATTGCCAGAGGAGGCCAAATCGGCTTTTATGGGGGTTTTAGGGTTGTTGCAGAAGCACCAAAGAACTGGAAAGAATTCATAAAGCAAAGGGTTAGATGGACAGAAGGGGAATTAATTTACTTTTCAAAATACTACAGAGCTTTAACAAAAGGGAAAATTTTTGACAGATTAGCCAATGAGGTTCGATTTAACACTGTTTTTAACAAATATGGCAACCCAGTAAAAGTAGCTACTATCCCATTATTGGCTTACTATAGCGCTATAGACCCTGAACCTCTAACTTTTTTTGCTGGCACAAGCGTCGCAATAAGCGGATTTATCTTTATGAATTGCCTACCGCATAGGGAATTTTTTAAAAATATCCATTATATCACCACTTACCCTCTTTACAAAATGGCTGAGATGGTTATTAGCTTAGGCGCGTATAGGGTATATCTTCAGAAAGATGCGTGGGTGTAAAGTTTAACTTAACAAAATGAAAAGTAGTTTCTTTTTAATAAAAGAAAGAATAACCAAGAAAATTGGTAATTAAAGATGCATTTGCATAAATTATTAAAAATAAGAGCAATTTTATTTGATCTAGATGATACACTATATGACCAAACCCAATATAATCTTGGAGCATTTGAATTAATAAGCAGATTGGTGCATAGCGAAGCTGGCATTGACCAAGAAAGAGTTTTTGAGAAATTGAGAGAAATATACAAAAGAAATACCATGAGTGGAAAAAGAAATCTCAATGAATTGGTAAGCGAATTAGGCATTGAAATACCAGCAGAGTTTAGGTCAGAAGGGGAATATGCTATGCATTTAGCTAGAGATGGATACCATGGATTTAAGCCAACTACTTTAACACTTTATGATGGTGCGATGGCTACACTAAAGGAGCTGAAGAGGAGGGGGCTTAAGCTAGGTATAATTACCGATGGCAATGTCTCTACCCAAAAAAGAAAAATCGAGGCATTGGGAATTGCCTGGCTATTTGATGCAATAATCTATTCAGCGGACAGCACTGTCAGCAAGGGCACCAGCAAGCTTCCTTATCTGGCAGCCCTGAACAGCACCGGCATTGATCATGGAGAAAATGCCATGATGGTAGGCGACAACCCATTGGCGGATTTTCATTTTGCAAACAGTTTGGGCATGACAACAGTAAGGGTTGCTACTGGCGAATATTCCGCCATAATGCCCGCAACCCAAGCGCAACAACCGCATTACACTGTCACAGATTTAAGCGGCATTTTACAGATAATCAAGGCCTAAAAAGAAGTTTTGCAACTCATTCCAGAACAATCTGGTCAAAGTCAGATGAGCTTCCTACACTATTTCTACACTCATAAGCTA